>NZ_JBHXML010000029.1:0-15665 GCF_042720345.1 Kitasatospora sp. NPDC058478
GGACCGCCTTCCAGCGGGCCCTCCGGGCGCTTCGTTCTTTCGTGTTTCCAGCTTACCAGATGTTTTCCGCTCCGTTTTCCGGAGTTTCATTCATCCGATTTCCCGAACTGGTCGGGCCGCTTTCCGCGACGGCCTCCACATTAGCGCATTTCGGTTGTTACCCGAAATTCACACTCACCACGGTTGACGGAAATGCCAACAAACCCATGTCAATGGGAATCGAGGTGAGGGTGGGTCCCGCAGAGTGGGGTGGCCGCATCAGCGACTCGTTCAACACTAGGCCACCCGGACGACATCGTCAAACACTGAGGGCGGGATCCGGCTGGATCCCGCCCTCGTATGTCGAAGCCGCAGCTCAGCGGCGTCGTGTTTCGGTCACGCCGTAGCCGGAACCAGCTCCGCCGCCGCCAGGTTGCGCTTGCCGCGGCGCAGCACGAGCCAGCGGCCGTGCAGCAGATCGGCCTCGGCCGGCACCGCTTCCTCGTCCGTCACCTTGACGTTGTTGAGGTAGGCGCCGCCCTCCTTGACCGTGCGGCGGGCGGCCGACCGGCTCGGTGCCAGGCCGACGGCGACCAACAGGTCGACCACCGACTGGAGTTCGGCCACCTCGGCCTTCGGGACCTCGGCCAGGGCGGCGGCCAGGGTCCGCGCCTCCAGGTCGGCGAGGTCGCCCTGGCCGAACAGCGCCTTGGACGCGGCGACCGCGCGCTCGTACTGCTCGGCGCCGTGGACGAGGGTGGTGAGCTCCTCGGCGAGGGCTCGCTGGGCGAGGCGGGCGGCGGGGCGCTCGGTGGTCTCGCGCTCCAGCTCCTCGATCTCCTCCTTCGAGCGGAAGCTGAAGATCCGCAGGAAGTTGGGGACGTCCCGGTCGTCCGCGTTCAGCCAGAACTGGTAGAAGGCGTACGGGGTGGTCAGCTCGGGGTCGAGCCAGACCGTGCCGGACTCGGTCTTGCCGAACTTGGTGCCGTCGGCCTTGACGATCAGCGGCGTGGCCAGCGCGTGCACGGACTTGGCGTCGGCCTTGCGGATCAGGTCCGTGCCGGCGGTCAGGTTGCCCCACTGGTCACTGCCACCGGTCTGCAGGGTGCAGCCGTAGCGACGGTTCAGCTCCAGGTAGTCCATGCCTTGCAGGATCTGGTAGCTGAACTCGGTGTAGCTGATACCCGCGTCGGAGTTGAGCCGTCGGGCGACGGCCTCCTTGGCGATCATGTTGTTGACGCGGAAGTACTTGCCCACGTCGCGCAGCAGGCTGATGGCCGACATCCCGGACGTCCAGTCCAGGTTGTTGACCATGCGCGCCGCGTAGGGGCCCTCGAAATCGAGGAAGCGCGAGATCTGGCCCCGCAGTCGCTCGACCCAGCCGGCCACCGTCTCGGGGTCGTTGAGGACGCGCTCCGCGGTGGGCTTCGGGTCACCGATGAGGCCCGTGGCGCCGCCGACCAGGCCGAGCGGGAGGTTTCCCGCCTGCTGGATGCGGCGCATGGTGAGGATCTGCACGAGGTTGCCGAGGTGCAGGCTGGGGGCCGTCGGGTCGAAGCCGCAATAGAACGTGACCGGGCCGTCCGCGAACGCCTTGCGCAGTGCGTCCTCGTCGGTGGACAGGGCGATCAGCCCCCGCCACCGCAGCTCGTCGACGATGTCCGTCACGGTCACGCTTCTCCTTCGATCGGGCGCCCGCCCGGTGGCGGGCCCGGTTCTCTCGGACCCCGGGTCGGTACGACTCCAGCGTGGTAGAGCCTACGCGGTCGGGGCCAGCGGGTTTTCCCCGAGCGTCGTGCCGCGCTCCTCCCCCAGCCCCTCCGGCGCCTGCCCGATACCGGAAATTCCGTTGTTCGTCGGCTGTGGGCCCGTTCAGAGTGGTGTCACCGCCGTGCGGCGGCAGTGACGTGTGTGGAGACGGTCGTGCCGCCGTGGCACGCCCACGGGAAGGGTGTGCCAAGTGCGCAACACGCTGGTTCTGAACGCGAGCTACGAGCCCCTGACGACGGTGTCGCTCCAGCGCGCCGTCGTCCTGGTGCTCCAGGACAAGGCGGTGGTGGAGCAGGCGCATCCGCTGCGCACGGTCCGGGGGACGGGCGTCAGCATCCCGGTGCCCCGGGTGATCAGGCTGCAGCGCTACGTGAGAGTGCCGTTCCGACAACAGGCGCCGTGGTCGCGGCGGGGTGTCCTGGCCCGGGACCAGCACCTGTGCGCGTACTGCGGGCGGCGGGCCACCACGGTGGACCACCTGCAGCCCAGGTCGCGCGGTGGGGAGGACAGCTGGTTGAACACCGTGGCCGCGTGCCCGGAGGACAACCAGCGGAAGGCGGACCGGACACCCGAGCAGGCCGGGATGAGGCTGCTGCGCCGGCCGTTCGTGCCGACCCCGCAGGCCACCCTCATGCTGGCGCTCGGCCTGCGCGGCTCGGAGGCCCGGGAGCTGGCCGACTGGCTGCCGGCCGTGCCGGGCCAGCCCGCTCCGACAGCCGTCCCGGCGGCGTGAACGCGGCCGCGAGCCGCGCCCGACGGGGGCGGGCTAGCCCTTCGCCTGGTAGCCCGCCGCCGTGCCGTAGTTGGCCGAGTGCTCGGGCATCACGACCACCCGCCCGCCGCCGATCAGCACCCGCCCGGAGACCAGCAGCGAACCGGTGCCCTGCGGGAAGTTGCCACCGGTCGCCTCCTGACCGCCGGCCAGCGGGAACCGGCTGAGGCGGGCGGGCTGGTCGCGGCGTTCGTCGGCGGCGAGCACCAGCGCGCCGCCGTCGACGCCGACCGCCCGGACGGTGCCCTTGGCGGCGGTCGGCGCCTTCCAGCGCTGCTTGCCGGTGTCGAGGTCGTAACCGACCGCCGCGACCGGTCCGCCGCCGTTCGCCGGGACGAACGTGGTGACCATCGTGCGGTTCTGGAAGAACACCTCGGGGGTGGCCGAGAACGTGCCGTGGGCGACGTCCAGCCGGCCGCCGTCGCCGACCACCGGGATCTCGGCGGCCGGGTCGCCGCCCGCGCCCCAGGCGAACACCCGGTCGTCCTCCGGCTTCTCGCCCGTGGTGAGGACGACGGACGGCTCGGCGGACAGCACGCTCACCGTCTTCGGCCGGTTGTTCAGGCCGCGCCACCAACTGACCTTGCCGTCCGCCGTGTTCAGTGCGACGGCCTGGTCGGCGGGAGTCGAGTCGGCGCAGGAGGAGGCGACCAGCACGGTCTTGCCGGTCACGCCGCCGGACAGGGTGCAGAACTTGCCCTGACCGGTGTACTGCCAGACGTCCTTGCCGTCCGCGGACTCCCAGGCGACCGCCCGGTCGTCGCCGACCGCGATCACCTTGTCCTCGGTGACGCCGATCCGCGCGCCGTACGCGCCCTTGGCGTCCGAGACGGTCTTCGTCCACGCGGTCTTGCCGGTCTTGGTGTCCACGGCGGCGACCAGCGTGCACGGGCTCTTCGGGTCGGCCTGGGCCCGGAACAGCACCGCGCCCAGCCCCGCCTGGTTGACCCCCGCCGACAGCCCGCACGGGACGGCCCCGGCCGCCGGCGGCTCGACCGACCAGACGGGCTTGCCGGCCGCGAGGTCGTAGGCCCGCACACCGGCGGCGTCGGCGCGGACCACCGCATCGGCCAGCAGCCAGCTGCCGACCAGCGTGTCGTCACCCGACGACCCGGACGCGGCGGGCTGGGCGGACCACACCTTGGTGTGCGCGACGGCGAAACCGGGCTCCCCGCCGCTGGTCGCGGCCGCGCTGCCGCCACCCTCGGCCCCGACCATCAGGCCGGCCGCGACCAGCACGCCCAGCGCGGCCACCCCGGCGCCGGCGCGCACCAGCAGGGTCCGCCGGCTGGGCACGTGCTCGCCGGTGAGCACCGCCCCGGCGGCGGCCCGGGCCCTGGCCGAGAGCGAAGAGCCCGCCTGCGAAGAACCCGCCCCCGGAGAGCCTGCCTTCGGGGAGCCCGCCTTCGAGGACCTGCCCCGACGGGCGGCAGCCCGCGACGGCGCGACGGGCGCGGCCTCGGGCGTCGTGCCCGGCTCGGGCTCCGGCTCCGTGGACGGCTCCACCGGAACGGACTCGGCGTCCTCGATGTGCACGTACCCGTCGGCCGAGTACTCCGCCCCCACCGGGACGTACAGCCCCTCCCCCGCAGGCTGCTCCGGGACGGCATACGGCGCGTATTGCTGCTGCCCGTGGTCCGGGTGCGGGTGGTACGGCTGGTACGGCCCCTCGGCGTAACCGCCCTGGACGTAGCCGCCCTGGACGTACCCGGTCTGCCCGTACTGCGGGTCCTGCCCGTACGGCGGGCCCTGCCCGTCCGGCTGCGGGTACGGCAGGTCCTGCCCGTACCCGCCCTGCCCGTACGCGCCCTGGCCGTAGCCCGCCGTCGTCTGCCAGTACTCCTGCTGCGGGTGGTCCTGCGGGGGCTCCTGCGGCTGCGGCTCCTGGTGCCCGCCGACCGGCCAGGCCTGCTGGCCCTGGGGGTACCACGGCTGCTGCTGGGCGTCTCCGAAGGGCTCCTGCGCCATCCGTTCCCGTCCCTCCCGAGCCGCCTGCCGATGCGGCAGTCAGCATCTCACGCCCGTTCGAGCGCGCCGCCCCGGCCTCGGGGGGTCGGGGAGGTCAGCCCGCGGACTCGGCGTTCAGCGCCTCGTCGATGCGGGCGGCCAGGGTGAAGTCCAGGCCGGTCAGCCCGCCCGCGCTGTGGGTGGAGAGGACGAAGCGCAGCGTGCGCCAGCGGATGTCGACGTCGGGGTGGTGGTCGAGCGCCTCGGCCTGTTCGGCGACGGCGACGACCACCCGGATCGCCGCCGGGAAGTCGGGGGCGTCGGCGGCGCGGACGATGCTGTCGCCCTCCCTGGTCCACCGCGGCAGTGCGGCCAGGGCCGCCGTGATCTCGTCCTCGCTCAGCCGTGCCCTGCTGCTCATCGAAGCTCTTCCGTTCGTCGTCTCGCCGTCCGGTCAGGCGTGCACTGCGAGGAACATACCGAGCCGGGGCCCTGCGCACCGGACGACACAGCCGCTGCCGGACAGCCCCCGACGGGCGGCCCCCGCCAGGCGGCCCCCGACGCTGCTCAGCTGCTCAGCAGCAGTTTGGTGACCGCGACGAGGCCGACCACCACGATGATCCCGCGCAGCGCGGCCGGCGGCAGGCGGCGGCCGACCTTGGCGCCGAGCAGGCCGCCGACCAGCGAGCCCGCCGCGATCAGGCCGGCGGCCGCCCAGTTGACGGTGGAGGTGAACAGGAAGAACAGCGCGGCGACGCCGTTGACGACCATCGCCAGCGCGTTCTTCACGGCGTTGATCCGCTGTAGGTCCTCCTGGAGCAGCATGCCCATCAGCGCCAGCAGCAGGACGCCCTGCGCGGCGCCGAAGTAGCCGCCGTAGATGCCGGTGAGGAAGACGCCGACGAACAGCAGCAGGCCGCCGTCCGGGTCGACGTCGGGGCGGCGGCGGGCGGCGACCGCCTTGGCGACCCTGGGCTGGATCACCACCAGGACGAGGGCGAGCAGGATCAGTACCGGGACGATCGCGTCGAAGGCGCCCTTCGGCAGTCTGATCAGCAGCAGCGCGCCGACCAGTCCGCCGAGCAGCGAGGCGGTGCCCAGGCGCAGCAGCCGGTGGCCCTGGCCGGCCAGCTCGCGGCGGTAGCCGATCACGCCGCTGAGCGAACCGGGCACCAGGCCGAAGGTGTTGGAGACGTTGGCGGTGACCGGCGGAATCCCGATGGCGAGCAGCACCGGGAACGTGATCAGCGTGCCGGAGCCGACGATCACGTTGATCATCCCGGCGCCGACGCCCGCCACCAGGACGGCGATGCCCTCCCAGAGCGTCATGGGTCACCTCTCCTCTCGGTCCTGTCCGGGGGGATCATGCCGGACGGCCCACCGGTCGGACCAGGGCCGCCCACGATTCGGGACGTACGCCACAACCGCCACACGCCACGACCGCCACACGCCGGGGGCCCGCCACCGTGCGGTGGCGGGCCCCCGGGCCGGACGGTTCAGCCGGTCACTCCGGGTCGATCTTGCGGTACTCGCGGGCCGGGTCCACCCGGGGGCGGGCGGCACCCTTCTCGGTGTCCACCGGGCGCGGGCCAGCCGCCGGGTCGAGCGGCACCTGGGTGGCCGCGGGGGCCGCCGGCGGCACGCTCGGGGCGGCGACCGCGCCGCCGTTGATGCCGGGGTTGCCGGTCAGCCCGCCGAAGGCGCCGCCGAGGCCCTTGAGGGCGTCGCCGACCTCGCTGGGGATGATCCAGAGCTTGTTGGAGTCGCCCTTGGCCAGCTCGGGCAGGGTCTGCAGGTACTGGTAGGCGAGCAGCTTCTGGTCGGCGTCGCCGTCGTGGATGGCCTCGAAGACCGTCCGGATCGCGGCCGCCTCACCGTCGGCGCGCAGCACCGCGGCCTGCGCCTCACCCTCGGCCCGGAGCACGTCGGCCTGCTTCTCACCCTCGGCCTTGAGGATCTGGGCCTGCCGCTGGCCCTCGGCGGTGAGGATCGCGGCGCGCTTGTCACGGTCGGCGCGCATCTGCTTCTCCATCGAGTCCTGGATGGAGGTGGGCGGCTCGATCGCCTTCAGCTCGACGCGGTTGACCCGGATGCCCCACTTGCCGGTGGCCTCGTCCAGGACGCCGCGCAGACCGGCGTTGATGACCTCGCGCGAGGTCAGGGTGGATTCGAGGTCCATCGAGCCGATGATGTTGCGCAGCGTGGTGACGGTCAGCTGCTCGATGGCCTGGATGTAGCTGGCGACCTCGTAGGTGGCCGCGCGCGGGTCGGTGACCTGGTAGTAGATCACCGTGTCGATGTTGACCACCAGGTTGTCCTGGGTGATCACCGGCTGCGGCGGGAACGGCACGACCTGCTCGCGCAGGTCGATCCGGTTGCGGACCCGGTCGATGAACGGGACGACGATGTTCAGACCTGCGTTGAGCGTCCGGGTGTAGCGGCCGAAGCGCTCCACGATCGCGGCGCTGGCCTGCGGGATGACCTGGATCGTCTTGATCAGCGCGATGAAGGCCACCACGACCAGGACGACCAAAACGATAAGGACGGGTTCCACGGACTCTCCCCTAGACGACCAGGGCGGTCGCGCCCTGGATTTCGACGACGTCGACCTGCTGCCCCGGTTGGTACACGCTGTCCGGGTGGAGCGCGCGGGCCGACCAGATCTCGCCGTTCAGCTTGATCCGTCCGCCCTCCCCGTCGACGGTTTCCGCGACGACCGCGGTGGCGCCCTGGAGCGCCTCGATGCCCATCTTGATGTGCGGGCCCTGCCGCAGCTGCCGGTAGGCGATCGGGCGGACGAAGACCAGCAGCGAGACCGAGACCGCGATGAAGACCAGGGTCTCCCAGACCGCGCCTCCGCCCAGCCCGGCCACGCCGGCGGCCGCCAGCGCACCGACCGCGAACATGGCGAACTCCGGCATCGCGGTCAGCACCAGCGGTATGCCGAGCCCGACGGCGGCCAGGAGCCACCAGATCCAGCTGTCCACGTGTCCATCCTAGGGAGCGAAGGGCCTTCGAGGCGGACAGTTCCCGCAGGTCGTGGGGCGGAAACCGGTCGCGCGTGCGACCGGTCCCCGGAAACCCGACGACATCGGAGCGTGCGAGGCGCGTACGAGGTGCGTGCGAGGTGCGGACGGGGGCTCAGCCCAGCGGCAGGCCCTGCGCGGACCAGCGGTCCCCGTGGCGCTCCAGGGTGAGCGGCAGGCCGAAGCACTTGGAGAGGTTGCGGGCGGTCAGCTCGGTGTCGATCGGACCGGCGGTGAGCACCTTGCCCTGGCGGATCATCAGGACGTGGGTGAAGCCCGGCGCGATCTCCTCGACGTGGTGGGTGACCATCGCCATGGCCGGGGCGAACTCGTCCTGGGCGAGCGCGCCGAGCCGGCGGACGAGGTCCTCGCGGCCGCCGAGGTCCAGACCGGCCGCGGGCTCGTCGAGCAGCAGCAGCTCGGGGTCGGTCATCAGGGCGCGGGCGATCAGGGTGCGCTTGCGCTCGCCCTCGGAGAGGGTGCCGAACTTGCGGCCGGTGAGGTTGGACATGCCCATCCGGTCGAGCAGCGCGAGCGCGCGGGACTCGTCGAACTGCTCGTAGGTCTCCTGCCAGCTGACCGTCATGCCGTAGGCGGCGGTCAGCACGGTCTGCAGCACCGTCTGCTCGGCCGGCAGCTTGTCGAACATGGCGGCGCCGGCCAGGCCGATCCGGGAGCGCAGCTCGAAGACGTCGACCTCGCCCAGCTTCTCGCCCAGCACCGACACCTTGCCCGCGGTCGGGAACAGGTAGGTGGCGGCGATCTGCAGCAGGGTGGTCTTCCCGGCGCCGTTGGGGCCCAGGATGACCCAGCGCTCCCCCTCGGAGATGGACCACGAGACCTGGTCGACCAGCGCGCGTCCCTCCCGGACCACGGATACGTCCACCAGCTCCAGCACGTCGCTCATGCCTACGCCTTCCCCAATACAAGAATTTCGGCCGTCGGTGCGGGCGGCGAGCCTACTCCGGCAGCCGGTGGGCACGGGGTGGGTGCGCCGCACACGCATGGGCAAACCTACGCCACGCGGATGACCGCCGATTCCGTAGGCTGGCCGGATGCTCGCGACTCCTCCCGACAATCCGTACGAAGAACCCCGTTCGGGGCGGCTGACCGCGTGGGGCAACGCCCTGCTGGCCGGTCTGGTGCCGCCGGACAACGCCGCCGCGGCCGTGCTGGGCGACGACGAGAGCCACCGGGTGACCGGACTGCCCGGGGACGGGCCGGGCGAACGGCACGGCCTCACCTGGGCGCTGGGACGGCTTCGGGTGCTCGGGGTGAAGGGCCTGCGCCTGGCGCTGCCGTCCGCCGGGCACCCGCTGGGGCTGACCGGTCCGGCGCCGTTCAACGAGCGGGCGATGGGCGTCGGGGAGGCGGTGCTGGCGGTGGGCGTCCCGCTCGGACTGGTGCCGGAGGTGGAGGTGTTCGGCCCGGCCGGGGACCGTTCGGCGACGGTGCTGTGGCGCTGCCTTGAGACCAACGACACACCGCCGGCCGACGTCCCGTCGCTGCACGAGGCCGAACGGGAGCTGGCCGACGGGCTGCGCGAGGCGACGCTCCTGCTGACCCGGCTGGACGTGGCGGGCGCCGGGCCGGAGGCGCTGCGGGCGCTGGAGGCGTACCGCCGGCGCGGGCACGCCGAACTGCTGGCGCCCGGGTACCCGCCGCGTGCGGTGCGGGTGCTGGAGTCGGCCCGGCAGGTGTCGGCGCTGCTGGCGATCGCCGCGGGCGGGCACGGCGCGGCGGTCAGCGCCTCCGAGATGGCGGCGCGGCAGGCGGTGCTGGCGCCGCTGCGGCGCACCGCCCGGCGGGCGCAGGTGGCGGCGTACAACGCGCTGGTCGACGAGCGCGAGGACCGCTGAGTACGAGAGCTGCTCAGCACGCGGACCGCTGAGCAACCGGGAGCACGCGGACCGCTAGGACGGGCCGCCGTCCCGCGCCTCGCCGTTGCGGACGGCCCATAGGGCCGCCTGGGTCCGGTCCGCCAGGTCCAGCTTCATCAGGATGTTGGAGACGTGGGTCTTCACCGTCTTCTCCGACAGGTGCAGGCTGCGGGCGATCTCCCGGTTGGAGCGGCCGTCGGCGATGTGGCCGAGGACCTCGCGCTCGCGTTCGGTGAGGGTGCCGCCGCGGCCCTGCGGGGCGCGCGGGCCGTCGTCGGCGAGCAGCGCCTCGGCCAGTTCGGGCTGGAGCAGGACGTGGCCGGCGTGCACCGAGCGGATCGCGCCGGCCAGCGCCTCCGGGTCGACGTCCTTGTAGACGTACCCGGCGGCGCCGGCCCGCAGCGCGGGGACCATCGTGCGGTGCTCGGTGAAGCTGGTGACGATCAGGATCCGGGCCCGGCTGCCCTCGCCCTTGAGCGTGCGCAGCGCCTCGATGCCGTCGACGCCGGGCATCTTGAGGTCCATCAGGACGACGTCGGGGTCGAGTTCGCGGGCGCGGTCGACGCCCTCGGCCCCGTCGGCGGCCTCCCCGACCACCTCGATGTCGTCCTGGACCTCCAGGAAGGTGCGCAGCCCGCGGCGGACCACCTGGTGGTCGTCGACCAGCAGGACGCGGATCGACGGCGTGCGGTCGGGCGTGCGGTCAGGCACCGGGGACCTCCATCTCGACGAGCGTCCCCCGGCCGGGGGCGGACTCCAGGGTGAGCGTGCCGCCGACGGCGGCCGCGCGGTCGCGCATCGAGGCCAGGCCGAGGTGGCGCCCGGCCCGGCGGACGGACTCGGGGTCGAAGCCGTGCCCGTCGTCGCGCACCCGCAGCACGGCGCCGCGCGCGGGCGTGCCGGCCAGGGTGACGGTGACGCGGCCCGCGCCGGAGTGGCGCAGCGCGTTGTGCAGCGCCTCCTGGGCGACCCGCAGCAGCGCGGCCTCCTGCGCGGGCGGCAGGGCGCGGACGCCGTCGGCGGCGAAGGCGACGTCCGCGGTGTGGGCCCGGTCGAGGACCTGCACCTGGGAGGCGAGGGTGGCGCTCAGCCCGTCCTCCTCCAGGGCGGCGGGGCGCAGTTCGACGACGACGGCGCGCAGTTCGTCGGCGGCCTCGGCGGCGAGCCGGGCGACCTCGGCGAGTTCGGCGCGGGCCCGGGCCGGATCGCGGTCGACGAGCGTGGCGGCGGCCTTGGCGGTGAGCCGCAGCGAGAAGAGCTTCTGCGCGACGGCGTCGTGCAGGTCGTGGGCGATGCGGGCGCGTTCGCCGGCCAGGGTGAGTTCGCGGCTGCGCTCGTACAGGCGGGCGTTGGAGAGGGCGAGGGCGGCGTGCGCGGCGAGTATCCGCAGCAGTTCCTCGTCGTGGTCGGTGAACAGGCCGCCGCCGCGCTTGTTGGCGAGGAAGATGACGCCGGTGACCTGCGGTTCGTCCTCGGCGGCCTCGGCGTCCAGGATGGGCATGCCGAGGAAGGCGTCCATCTCGGGGTGGGCGGCCGGCCAGCCGCCGAAGGCCGGGGCCTTGCGGACGTCGGCGAGCCGGGTGGGGCCGGTCTCGTGCAGCATCTTGGCGAGGACGCCGTGCTGGCGGGGCAGCGGGCCGATCGCCCGCCACTGCTCGTCGGTGACGCCGTCGACGACGAACTGGGCGAAGCCGCCGTGGTCGTCGGGCACGCCCAGGGCCGCGTACTCGGCGCCGAGCAGGTCGCGGGCGGAGGCGGTGATGCGGCGCAGCACCTCGCGGACCTCCAAGGGCCGGCTCATCGCGAGCAGCGCCTGGCTGACCGCCTCGATGCCGGCCAGGCAGGGGTCGCAGCCGGGCATCGGGCGGGCGGGGCCGCGCAGGTCGAGGTGCGGGCCGGCCGGGCTCCGGTGGTCGCTGGGCGTGCTGGGCATACCGCCAAACTACCGCCGCCGCGGGCGCCGCCGCGTCGGTCCGCGGCCGGGGTGGGCGCAGGCCTCGGGACCTAGGACTCGGGGCCTGCGCAACGGCCGAGGGGCGGCTCTCCGGGTGATGGGAGGGCCGCCCCTCGGCGGGCGGGGCGAAGGCGGGCGGGGCGAAGGGGGTCAGCCCTTCTGCATGACCTCGGGCTCGTGGCGGCGCTGGAGCCGGGTGACGATGACGCCGATGACGATCGAGATCGCGATCAGCGCGCCCGCGTCGATCGCCCACTGGGCGACGCTGTTGGTCCACAGCGGGTCGTACTGGGGGTTCTGGAAGTCCTTGTTCCAGGGGCCCATGAGCTTGGACAGGTCCAGTGTGGTGGCCACGATGCCGGTGCCCCAGCGGGCCGGCATCAGCCAAGCGGCCTGCTCCAGGCCGGGCTTGCCGAAGAGCTGGAACAGGCAGCCGGTGAAGACGACCTGGATGATGGCGAACATGACCAGCAGCGGCATGGTCTTCTCGGCGGTCTTGACCAGGGCCGAGATCATCAGGCCGAACATCATCGCGGTGAAGCTGAGCAGGATCATGCCGATGGTCATCTCGATGATCGGCAGGTCCTTGACGATCAGGCCGTGCTCGGGGAGCTTGCGCGGCAGGAAGCCGACCGCGGCGACGATGGCGCCCTGGATCACGCTGAAGAAGCCCAGCACGATGATCTTGGACATCATGTACGCCGAGCGGGAGAGCCCGGTGGCCCGTTCCCGTTCGTAGATGGCCCGTTCCTTGATCAGCTCGCGGACGGAGTTGGCCGCTCCGGAGAAGCAGGCTCCGATCGCCAGGATCATGAGAATCGTCGCGGCCCCGCTGTTGAGGTGGAGCTGCGTGTTCGGGTTGGGCGCGAGGCCCGCCCCGTTGGGGACCAGCACGCTGACCGCGCCGATGACGGCGGGCAGCAGCACCGACAGCGCCAGGAAGCCGCGGTCCGAGGCGAGGACCGACATGTAGCGGCGCATCAGCGTCCACAGCTGCGAGCCCCAGCTCTGCGGCTTCGGCGGCCGGACGGCCTCCTGGGCGACCTGGGCGTGCTGCACCTCGCCCGACTCCACGTCGGGGGCGGAGTACTGCTGGTAGTGCACCGAGCCGCGGTAGCGGCCGGCCCAGTCGTGGTCCGGGTAGTTCTCGAAGGCCTGGAAGACGTCCGCCCAGGTCTCGTACCCGAAGAAGTGCAGCGCCTCGTCCGGCGGGCCGAAGTAGGCCACCGCGCCGCCCGGCGCCATCACCAGCAGCCGGTCGCAGAGCGCGAGTTCGGCCACCGAGTGGGTGACGACCAGGATGGTGCGGCCGTCGTCGGCGAGACCGCGCAGCATCTGCATGACCTCGCGGTCCATGCCCGGGTCGAGGCCCGAGGTGGGCTCGTCCAGGAAGATCAGCGACGGCTTGGTGAGCAGTTCCAGGGCCACCGAGACGCGCTTCTGCTGGCCGCCGGAGAGCGCGGTGATCTTGTTGTCGGCGCGCTTGTCCAGGCGCAGCTCGTACAGCACCTCGTCGATCCGGGCCGCGCGTTCGCGCGCCTCGGTGTCACCGGGGAAGCGCAGCTGGGCCGCGTACTTGAGGCCGGTGCGGACGGTGAGTTCCTTGTGCAGGATCTCGGACTGCGGCACCAGGCCGATGCGCGAGCGGAGCTCGGCGAACTGCTTGTAGAGGTTGCGGCCGTCGTACAGGACCTCGCCGCGGTCGGCCGGGCGGTAGCCGGTGAGGGCGCGCAGCAGGGTCGACTTGCCGGAGCCGGACGGGCCGATGACGGCGACCAGGGACTTCTCCGGGACGCCGAAGCTGACGTCGTCGAGCAGGATCTTCTTGGCGCCCTTGTGCTCGACCTCGACGGTCAGGTGGCGGGCGGAGAAGGAGACCGCGCCGGTGTCGACGAACTCCTGCAGCTGGTCGCCGACCAGCACGAAGCTGGAGTGGCCGACGGTCAGCCGGTCCTGCGGGCCCATCAGCTGGCGCTGCACCCGCTGGCCGTTGAGGAAGATCCCGTTGTGGCTGCCGAGGTCGACGATCTCGTAGCGGCCGTCCTGGAGCTGGCGCAGCTCGGCGTGGTGGCGGGAGACCTGGAGGTCGGAGACCACGACGTCGTTGTCGAGCGCGCGGCCGATCCGGACGGTGCGCATGGCGGCGGTCAGGTTGCGGATGATCGTCGGCTGCGGGCCGGCGCCGTCCTGCGGGTCGGGCGGGAAGGCCTGCTGCTGCGGGAAGCCGCCCTGCTGGGGCTGGGGCGCGTGCTGCTGCTGTTGCTGCGGGAACGGCGGCTGGGGCCGGCCCGCCCAGGCCTGCTCGGGCTGCGGCGGGTAGGGGGCCTGCGGCGACCAGCCCTGCTGCGGGGCCGGCGGCTGGGGCGTCGGCGTGGCGCTGCGGCTGGTGGCGGCCTCGTGCCAGGCGGGAGCCTGGGGGGCGGCGGCGTGCGGGGCTGCGTGGGCGGGCGCGGAGAAGCCGAGCCGGGGTCCGTTCTCCGGGTTGCCGAGGTTGACGACGGCGCCGGGGAACAGCTGGGCCTGCATCGTCCGGGCACCGGCCGTGTAGGTGCCGTTGGTGCTGCCGTGGTCGTCCAGCTGCCAGCCGCTGCCGTTGAAGGTGATGGTCCCGTGGTGCCAGGAGACCCTGGCGTCGTCGAACGGGAAGTCCGACTGCGGGTTGCGCCCGAGGGTGTAGGACCGCCCGGGCTCCAGAGTCCGCTGCTGTCCGTTGATATCGATGACGAGTTGCGGCACTGCGCGCCTGCCCCGCTCTCTCGGTTCCCCCGAATTGTGCCCCCGACCAGGGGTGCGATGTTTCCGAAACTGACGGGGGGAATCATTCCAGCCTGCTGACCGCCAATAAAAGTCACCCCGGGTGACTGTGACCAGGCTGCTACCCGGCACCCGTCCGCGACGTGGGACGGGTGCTCTGGGCCCGCCGGCCGGCGGGTAGCGTGGGAGGCACCATGAACGCATCGCCCCTGGCCGCTGAGCCCCTCCCCGCCGCCCAGCCCCGGACCGCGGACGAGCGCACCCTGCTCGTCAAGGTGTTCGGCAAGGACCGCCCCGGCATCACCGCCGGCCTCTTCGCCACCCTGGCCGGCTTCGCCGTCGACGTGATCGACATCGAACAGGTCGTGACCCGTGGCCGCATCACGCTCTGCGCACTGGTCACCCCGCCCACCGCCCCCGGCGCCGAGGGCGGGCTGCGGGCCACCGTGCACCGCTGGGCGGAGGAGCAGAAGCTCCAGGCCGAGATCCTCTCCGGCATCGGCGACAACCGGCCGCGCCGCGAGGGCCGTTCGCACGTCACCGTGCTCGGCAATCCGCTGACCTCCGCCGCCGTCTCCGCGCTCACCTCCCGGATCACCGCGGCGGGCGGCAACATCGACCGTGTGTTCCGGCTCGCCAAGTACCCGGTGACGGCGGTCGAGCTGGCCGTGTCCGGTGTGGCCACCGACGAGCTGCGGGCCGAGCTGGCCCAGGAGGCGGCCGCCCAGCGGGTGGACGTCGCGGTGGTCGCGGCCGGGCTGGAGCGCCGGGCCAAGCGCCTGGTGGTGATGGACGTCGACTCCACGCTCATCCAGGACGAGGTGATCGAGCTGTTCGCGGCCCACGCGGGCTGCGAGGAGGAGGTCGCCGAGGTGACGGCGCAGGCGATGCGCGGCGAGCTGGACTTCGCCGAGTCGCTGCGGGCCCGGGTCTCGCTGCTGGCCGGGCTGGACGCCTCGGTGACCGAGAAGGTGCGCGCGGAGGTCCGTTTCACGCCGGGGGCGCGCACCCTGATCCGCACCCTGCAGCGACTGGGCTTCCAGGTCGCGGTGGTGTCGGGCGGGTTCACCCAGGTCACCGACCACCTGGTCGAGGAGCTGGGGCTGGACTTCGCGGCCGCCAACACCCTGGAGGTGGTGGACGGCAAGTTCACCGGCCGGGTGGTCGGCGAGATCGTGGACCGCGCGGGCAAGGCCCGCTGGCTGGCCCGGTTCGCCGAGCAGGCGAAGGTGCCGCTGTCGCAGACGGTGGCGATCGGCGACGGCGCCAACGACCTGGACATGCTGAACGCGGCCGGGCTGGGTGTGGCGTTCAACGCCAAGCCGGTGGTGCGCGAGGCCGCCGACACCGCCGTCAACGTGCCGTTCCTGGACACCGTGCTGTACCTGCTGGGCATCACCCGGGAGGAGGTCGAGGCGGCCGACGAGGTGGACGGCAGCCTGACCGAGTAAGGCCTGAAGACGCACGAGAGGGGCGGGGGGGGGCGGGGGGGGGGGGGGCCGGGGGGCGGGTACGCCCCCCACCCGCGGCACCGGAACCCGCCCCCACGGGGCCCGAAGGGCGCCCCCGCGGGGGAGCCGGGG
>NZ_JBHXML010000029.1:15675-98549 GCF_042720345.1 Kitasatospora sp. NPDC058478
GGCGGCGGCCGTGGTGCCGGGCTGATGTAGCTCTTATGGCCTTATGCCCCTGTGGGGGGGCGCGGGGCCGTGGCCCCCCCGCCCCTCGTCGTCATCGAAGCCCGAAGCCCGGAGCAACGGAGCCCGGAGCAACGGAGCCCGTACGGAACCCGGAGCTCCGTACCGGGTCAGTCCTGCGGCGTGTAGTACGAGACCAGCGCGGCCGCGCCCGGCTCGACGCCCTTCCACGAGCCGCTGAAGCTGAGCACCGCGATCGCCGCCGTCGGGAAGCCGCCGAGCCGCAGCCGCTCCAGCGCGTCCCGGTCGCCCGCGTCCCCGGCCAGCACCTGGGTCAGGCCCAGCACGCCGGGGTTGTGCCCGACCAGCACCACGTCCGCGTACTCCTCCGGGGTCTCCTGGAGGACGGCGATGATCTCGCCGGGGCTGGCCTCGTAGATCCGGTCCTCGTACACGGTCTTGCGGGCCCGCTTCGGCAGCTCGTGCGCCGCCAGCTTCCACGTCTCGCGGGTGCGCAGCGCGGTGGAGCAGAGCACGTACTCGGGGTTGATGCCGGAGTCGACCAGCCAGCGGCCGGCGTCCGGGGCCTGGTGACGGCCCCGGTCGGCCAGCGGCCGCTCGTGGTCGTCCACGCCGTTGGGCCAGTCGGCCTTGGCATGGCGGAGAACGATGATCCTGCGGGACGTGTCGGCGCTCATACCCAGCAAGCTTGGCAGAAAAGCCGCTCCGGGGCGCGATGCTCCCGGATGCCGCCACTCGCAGGGGTGGCGGGTGTCATCATCCGCCGTTCGTCCGGCCCTTCCGATAAACGGGGGTGGCCGGTGAGCGGCGGTCGTGCGGGGGGGGGATGGACCGGATCAGCCTATGGCGGCGGCGACGGAGGCGATGATCGCCACCAGCACCACGATGCCGGCGATCGCCAGGGCGATCTGACCGAGCTGCTTGCGGCCGTCGGTCGGGTTGGGATCGAGAACGGGCATGTCCGGGATTCTTCCACCCCGAACACGCCCGTCGGTCACCGACCCCTCGGCGTTGGCCGGCCCTTGGTCAGGCCTTGACCTGCGCCACGGGGTGGACCGCCTCGTCCTCGATGTGCCGGGCCATCGCGGCCCGCAGGCCGAACAGCATCTGCGGCACCAGCAGCAGCGCCAGGAAGCCCAGCGGGCCGTACCACTCACCGGTCATCTGGTAGATCCGGCCGATCAGGATCGGGCCGGGGATGGAGATCAGGTAGCCGACGCCCTGGGCGAAGGCGGAGAGCTGGGCGACCCCGCCGGCGGTGCGGGCGCGCAGCCCGATCATCGTCAGCACCAGCGGGAAGGCGCAGTTGGACAGGCCCACCAGGACCGCCCAGAGCCACGGCGCGCCGGCCGGGGCCAGCGCCAGCCCGGCGTACCCGGCGATGCCGCAGGCGGCCAGCACGACGACGAACAGCCGCTGGTCGCCGCGGCGGGCGGCCAGGTTGGGCAGCACGAAGGAGACCGGCACGCCGATCACCATGGTCACCGCGAGCAGCACCCCGGAGGTGCCCTTGTCGACGCCGGCGTCCTGGAAGATCTTCGGCATCCAGCCCATCACCACGTAGGCGCCGGTGGCCTGGAGGCCGAAGAAGCAGGCCATCGCCCAGGCCGTCCGGCTGCGGGTGATCGGCAGCCTGGCGGCGGCCGCCCCGCCCGCGCGCTCGCCGCGCTCGCGCTTGGTCAGCAGCACCGGGAGCCAGAGCAGCAGCGCCAGCGCGGCGAGGCCGGCCCAGACGCCCAGGCCGTAGCGCCAGTCGCCGCCGAGCGCGCTGGTCATCGGCACGGTGACGGCGGCGGCCAGCGCGGTGCCGGCCGACAGCGCCATCGAGTACAGGCCGATCATCGGACCGACCTTGTCCGGGAAGTAGCGCTTGATCACCACCGGGATCAGCACGTTGGAGACCGCCACGCCGGCCAGCGCGAGCGCAGTCAGCAGCAGGAACACCGCGGTGCCGCCGGCGAAGGAGCGGGACAGCACGCCCAGGGTGATCGCGCCCATGCCGGCGGTGATCACGGCGATCGGGCCGATCCGCCGGGCCATCGAGGGCGCGGCGAAGCCGAACAGGCCGAAGCAGAGCGACGGGACGGCGGTGAGCAGCCCGGCGAGCGTCGGGTTCATCCCGAGGCCGGCGCGGACCTGGTCGAGCAGCGGTCCGAGGCTGGTGACCACGGGGCGCAGGTTGAAGGCGGCGGCGGCGATCGCGACGGCGAACAGCCAGCCCAGGTGCTTGCCGGAGGAGGGCGTGGAGGGCCGCTCGGTCTGCGGCCGGGCCTCGGTTCGTGGGGAGGCGGTGGTGTCTGCTGCGGGAGGCATGGGCACCATCATAGAATGATGGGATGAATCGGCGCACCTTCGAATTGGCATGATGTGCCGACCCGCACCCCCACCGGACGCCGGCCCTCCCACCCGCCGGCCCCGTCCATCGAACCGTAGCCGCAAGGAGTACCCGTGGCGCTGTCCTCGCCGAGGCGCACCCCGCTGTCCGACCAGGTGATCGCGCAGCTGCGCGCCCAGATCACCTCCGGGGAGTGGCCCGTCGGCTCACGCATCCCCACCGAGGCCGCACTCGTCGAACAGCTCGGCGTCGCCCGCAACACCGTCCGCGAGGCCGTCCGCGCCCTCGCCCACAACGGGCTGCTCGACATCCGCCAGGGCTCCGGCACCTACGTGCTCGCCACCAGCGAGCTGGCCGGGGTCATGCACCGCCGCTTCGCCGACGCCGACCAGGCGCAGGTCGCCGAGCTGCGGGCCGCCCTGGAGACCTCCGCGGCCGGCCTCGCCGCGGCCCGCCGCACCGACCGCGACCTCGGCCTGCTGGACGCCGCGCTGGGCCGCCGCGAGAGCGCCTGGCACTCCGGCGACGCCGAGGACTTCATCCAGGCCGACGCCGCGTTCCACCAGGCCGTCGTCGCCGCCGCCCACAACGACGTGCTGGCCGCCGTCTACGCCGACCTCGGCGAGGTCACCCGCGCCCACCTGCGGCACGACGTCGGCCCCGAGCTGGTCGCCGAGCGCTACATCGGCCACGCCACCATCCTCGACGCCATCCGGGCCGGCGACGCCCAGCGCGCCTCCGTCGAGGCCGGCCGCGCCATCGGCGCGTGCACCCCCGCCGACGCCTGAGGCGCCCCGGCACGTCCTGGAACGCCGCTGCCCGGCACCCCCACGAGGGTGCCGGGCAGCGGCGTGCGGCGAAGCGGTCAGGCGCCGATGGCGTGCAGACCGCCGTCGACGTGGATGATCTCGCCGGTGGTCTTCGGGAACCAGTCCGACAGCAGCGCGACGATGCCGCGGCCGGCCGGCTCCGGGTCGGTCAGGTCCCACTTCAGCGGGGAGCGGTGGTTCCAGGTGTCCGCGAGGTCGCCGAAGCCCGGGATGGACTTGGCGGCCATCGAGCCGAGCGGGCCGGCCGAGATCAGGTTGCAGCGGATGTCCCGCTCGCCCAGGTAGCGCGCCAGGTAGCGGTTGGTCGACTCCAGGGCGGCCTTGGCCGGGCCCATCCAGTCGTACTGCGGCCAGGCGAACTGCGCGTCGAAGGTGAGGCCGACGACCGAGCCGCCGTCCTGCATCAGCGGCAGCAGCGCCATGGTCAGCGACTTCAGCGAGAAGGCCGAGACGTTCATCGCGGTGGCCACGGACTCCCACGGGGTGTCCAGGAAGTTGCCGCCCAGGGCGTCCTGCGGGGCGAAGCCGATCGAGTGGACGATGCCGTCCAGGGTCGGCAGGTGCTCGCGGACCGTGTCGGCGATGCCCGCCAGCTCCTCCGCGCTGGAGACGTCCAGCGGCAGCACGGTGACCGGCTTCGGCAGCTTCTTGGCGATCCGCTCGGTCAGGCTCGGGCGCGGGAACGCGGTGAGGATGATCTCCGCACCCTGCTCCTGGGCGAGCTTGGCGGCGTGGAAGGCGATGGAGGACTCCATCAGCACACCCGTGATCAGGATGCGCTTGCCCTCAAGGATTCCAGTCATGCTCAGTGACCCATGCCCAATCCGCCGTCCACGGGAATGACGGCTCCGGTGATGTACGCGGCCTCGTCCGAACCGAGGAACCGCACGGTGGACGCGACCTCGGCGGGCGACGCGTAGCGGCCCAGCGGCACGCCCGAGACGATGTCCGCGCGGCGCTCGTCGCTGAGCACAGCGGTCATGTCGGTGTCGACGAAGCCGGGGGCGACCACGTTGACGGTGATGTTGCGCGGGCCCAGCTCGCGCGCCAGCGACCGGGCGAAGCCGACCAGGCCCGCCTTGGACGCGGCGTAGTTCGACTGGCCCGGCGAGCCGGACAGGCCCACCACGGACGAGATCAGCACGACGCGGCCCTTGCGGGCGCGCATCATCAGCTTCGAGGCGCGCTTGACCACCCGGAAGGCCCCGGTCAGGTTGGTGTCCAGGACGGAGGTGAAGTCCTCCTCGGACATGCGCAGCAGCAGGGTGTCGTTGGTGATGCCCGCGTTGGCGACCAGCACCTGGACCGCGCCGTGCTTCTCCTCGATCTCGGTGAAGGCGGCGTCGACCTGCGCGGCGTCCGTGATGTCGCAGCGCACCGCGAGGACGTCGTACTTCTGCAGGGCCTCCGGCACCTCGCCCGAGCGGCTGGTGATGGCGACCTTGTCACCCGCCTCGGCGAAGGCCTGGGCGATCGCGAGGCCGATGCCCCGGTTTCCTCCGGTGACGAGAACCGAGCGGCTCAACGATCCACCTCTCTCCGTGTGTGCGGACGTACGTCGGAACGCGTACGCAGTGTGACGCTATCGGGCGGTCGGCGGTGTCGGCGCATCGGGCTCCCACAGCGCCGCACCGGAGGAACTGTCGCAATCCGACAATCCGTACCCGCAGCGCCCCGCACCTGCTCAGCCGCCCTGACCGAACCACGGCCGGAGCCCAGCCGGCGCCGCCGTACGGGAACAACACGGCCCCGCGCACCCGTTGCCCCCGTGGTGCGGGCCGACCCGGGACCGGCCGTACCGATCCCCGAAGGGTCCCGCGAGGAACGAAGGCAGGGCGCATGACCAAGGCACGGCCCAGGAGCACCCACCGGAACGGACGGCTGCTGGCCCTGACCGCCCTCGCGGCCGGCCTGGGAGCGGCCGCCTGGTCGCTGCGCGACCTGCCGGCGGCGTTCGGCCGGCGGCCGGACGGCGAGCACGAGGAGCGGGTGCGCGACTCGCCGCAGTACCGCGACGGCGTCTTCCACAACGCCCCCTCCACCCTGGCCCGGGCCACCACCGCCCCGGACATCGACCGCGGCACCATCCGCCGGATGCTGTTCGAACGCGAGGGCCGCGTCCCCGCCCACCCCGTGCCGACCGTCCGCCCCGCCGGCGGCCCCGGCCCGGCCGCCGAGGGCGTGGCGATCACCTGGTACGGGCACGCCTCCGCGCTGGTGGAGATCGAGGGCTCCCGGGTGCTGCTCGACCCGATCTGGAGCGAGCGCTGCTCCCCCGCCGCGCACGTCGGCCCCAAGCGGCTGCACCCGGTGCCGGTGGAACTGGAGGAGCTGCCGCAGGTCGACGCCGTGCTGATCTCGCACGACCACTACGACCACCTGGACATGGCGACGGTCAAGCGCCTGGTGCGCAGCCAGTCCGCGCCGTTCGCGGTACCGCTGGGCATCGGCGGCCACCTGCGCCGCTGGGGCGTCCCGGAGCACCGCATCATCGAGCTGGACTGGGACGAGACCTGCACCCTCGGCGACCTGGTGCTCACCCTCACCTCGGCGCACCACTTCTCCGGCCGCGGCCTGACCCGCAACACCACCCTGTGGGGCTCCTGGGTGATCGCCGGCCCCGACCGCAAGGTCTTCTACACCGGTGACTCCGGCTACTTCGAGGGCTACGCCCGGATCGGCGACCGGCACGGCCCCTTCGACGCCGCGCTGGTGCAGATCGGCGCCTACGACGCCGCCTGGGCCGACATCCACATGACCCCCGAGGACGCCGTGCGCGCCCACCGCGACCTCCAGGCGGGCCTGCTGGTGCCGGTGCACTGGTGCACCTTCAACCTGGGCCTGCACCCGTGGGCCGAGCCGATCGAGCGGGTGCTGGCCGAGGCCAAGGCGCAGGCCGTCCCGCTGGCCGTGCCGCGCCCCGGCGAGCGGGTCGACGTGGACAACCCGCCGGAGCTGGACGGCTGGTGGGAGAGCGTCGGCTGACCGACCGGCCACCACGGCGGCGCACCGGCCGAAATGCGCTGGCCGAAACCCCCTGGACCAGCCATGATGCGGTGCGGGCGCCCCTGTGCGGCGCCGCACCGCCACCCTCCGCGACCAGGGAGCACGATTGCCTCCGATCCCTCCGGCCGACAGCGTCGGCGCCCCGCACGGGCGCGCCGTCGACCCGCTGTTCCTCGCCTTCCCGCTGCGCACCCTCGCCGACGCCGCCCTCACCCGGGCCCGCGAACTCGGCGCCGCCCACGCCGACTTCCGCCTGGAGCGGGTCCGCAGCGCCTCCTGGCGGCTGCGCGACGCCCGCCCGGCCGGCACCTCCGACAGCGTGCAACTCGGCTTCGCCGTCCGGGTGCTGCTGGACGGCGCCTGGGGCTTCGCCGCCGGGGTGGACCTCACCGCCGACGCGGCGGCGCGGGTCGCCGAGCAGGCCGTCGCGGTGGCCCGCCTGTCCGGCGGGATCAGCCGGGCCGCCGGCTCCGCCGAACGGGTCGAGCTGGCCGACGAGCCGGTGTACCGGGACGCCACCTGGGTCTCCTCCTACGAGGTGAACCCCTTCGAGGTGCCGGACGCGGAGAAGACCGCACTGCTCGCCGAGTGGAGTTCGCGGCTGCTGGCCGCCGAGGGCGTCTCGCACGTCCAGGCGAGCCTGCTGACCGTCCAGGAGAACAAGTTCTACGCGGACACCGCGGGCACCGTCACCACCCAGCAGCGGATCCGGCTGCACCCCACGCTGGAGGCCACCTCGGTGGACGAGCGCACCGGGGCCTTCGACTCGATGCGCACGCTGGCCCCGCCGGTCGGACGCGGCTTCGAGTACCTCACGGGGGTCCGGGGGCCGTCCCCCGACGGCCGGGGCCTGCCCGCGACGGGCTGGGACTGGGACGCCGAACTCGCCGAACTGCCCACCCTGCTCGCCGAGAAGATGAAGGCGCCGAGCGTCCGGGCCGGCCGCTACGACCTGGTCATCGACCCGTCCAACCTCTGGCTGACCATCCACGAGTCGATCGGCCACGCCACCGAGCTGGACCGCGCCCTCGGCTACGAGGCCGCCTACGCCGGCACCTCCTTCGCCACCTTCGACCGGCTCGGCTCGCTCAGGTACGGCTCCGAACTGATGCACGTCACCGGCGACCGCACCGCCGAGCACGGCCTGTCCACGATCGGCTACGACGACGAGGGCGTCGCCACCCAGTCCTGGGACCTGGTCAAGGACGGCACCCTGGTCGGGTACCAACTCGACCGCGGCATGGCCAAGCTGAAGGGCTTCGAGCGCTCCAACGGCTGCGCCTTCGCGGACTCCCCGGCCCACGTGCCGGTGCAGCGGATGGCCAACGTCTCGCTCCAGCCCGCCGCCGACGGCCCGGACACCGAGGGCCTGTTCGCCGGGGTGGAGAACGGCCTGTACATCGTCGGCGACCGCTCCTGGTCGATCGACATGCAGCGCTACAACTTCCAGTTCACCGGCCAGCGCGCCTACGCCATCAAGAACGGCGAACTCGCCGGCCAGGTCAAGGACTTCGCCTACCAGGCGACCACCACCGACTTCTGGGGCTCGATGACGGCGGTCGGCGGCCCGCAGACCTACGTCCTCGGCGGCGCCTTCAACTGCGGCAAGGCGCAGCCCGGCCAGATCGCGGCGGTCAGCCACGGCTGCCCGTCGGCGCTGTTCCGCAACGTCAACGTGCTCAACACCCAGCAGGAGGCGGGTCACTGATGACCGCGATGCAGCCCCACGAACTGGTCGAGCTGGCACTCGGCCTCGCCCGCGCCGACGGCTGCGTGGTGATCGCCGACGAGGAGTCCACCGCCAACCTGCGCTGGGCCGGCAACTCGCTGACCACCAACGGCGTCACCCGCGGCCGCCGCCTCACCGTGATCGCCACCGTGGCCGGGGCCGAGGGCACCGCCTCCGGCGTGGTCTCCCGCGAGGCCGTCACCCCGGACGAGGTGGAGGGCCTGGTCCGCGCCGCCGAGGAGGCCGCCCGCGCGGCCGGCCCGGCCGAGGACGCCCAGCCGCTGGTGGCCGACCGGCCGTCCTCCCCGGACTTCACCCGGCCGCCCGCCGAGACCTCGATCGCGGTGTTCGACGCCTTCGGCCCGGCTCTCGGCGAGGCCTTCGCCCGGGCCGCCGCGCAGGGCGAACTGCTGTACGGCTTCGCCCGGCACGAGGTGGTCAGCAGCTACCTGGGCACCTCCACCGGCCTGCGGCTGCGCCACGACCAGCCGACCGGAATGGTCGAGATCAACGCCAAGACCGCCGACCTGTCCGGCTCCGCGTGGGCCGGCGCCGCCACCCGGGACTTCTCCGACGTGGACGTCACCGCCCTGCACACCGAGCTGACCAAGCGCCTCGGCTGGGGCGCCCGCAAGGTGGACCTGCCGGCCGGCCGGTACGAGACGCTGCTGCCGCCCTCGGCCGTCGCCGACCTGATGCTCTGCCTCGCCTGGTCCGCCGTCGGCCGCGACGCCCACGAGGGCCGCACCGTCTTCTCCAAGCCCGGCGGCGGCACCCGGATCGGCGACAAGCTCGCCGGGCTGCCGCTCACGCTGCGCACGGACCCGGCCGAACCCGGCCTGGAGTCGGAGCCGTTCGTCCTCGCGCACTCGACCGGCGGGGACATCTCGGTCTTCGACAACGGCCTGCCGATCGACGCCACCGAGTGGATCCGCGAGGGCGTGCTGGCCGACCTGGTCACCAGCCGCCACTCCGCCGGCCTCACCGGCCTGCCGCTGCGCCCGTTCGGCGACAACCTGGTGCTGGAGACGGCCGAGCAGGACAGCGCGCCGACCCTGGACGAGATGATCGCCCGCACCGAGCGCGGCCTGCTGCTCACCTGCCTCTGGTACATCCGCGAGGTGGACCCGGCGACGCTGCTGCTCACCGGTCTGACCCGGGACGGCGTCTACCTGGTCGAGAACGGCGAAGTCGTCGGCGCGGTCAACAACTTCCGGTTCAACGAGTCCCCGGTGGACCTGCTGGACCGGATCACCGAGGCGGGCCGCACCGAGCGCTGCCTGCCCCGCGAGTGGAGCGACTACTTCACCCGCACCGCGATGCCACCCGTGCGTGTCGCGGACTTCAACATGAGTTCGGTCAGCCAGGCCTCATAGCCACTGACCAACGGGGGGATACGAGAGACATGATGGACGAGAAGCGGCTGGTCAAGACGAGCAAGATGCTGTCGCGCATCCTGCGGCACGAACCGGAGCGGGTGGGCGTCACGCTGGACGAGTCCGGCTGGATCCGGATCGACGTGCTCCTCACCGCCCTCGCGGCGAAGGGCAACCGGCTGACCAGGGCCGATCTGGACCACGTGGTGGCGGCCAACAACAAGCGCCGCTTCGGCTACTCCGCGGACGGTCTCTCGATCCGCGCCAACCAGGGCCACACGGTGGCGGTCGACCTCGGCCTGGCCGCCACCGTGCCGCCCCCGGTGCTCTACCACGGCACCGCCGACCGCCACCTGGCGTCGATCTTCCGGGAGGGCCTGCGCCCGATGGCCCGGCAGGACGTCCACCTGTCCGCGGACACCGAGACCGCGGTCCGGGTCGGCGCCCGGCACGGCCGCCCGGTGGTGCTCACCGTGAACGCGGCCGCGATGGCGGCGGCCGGCCACGAGTTCCGGATCAGCGACAACGGCGTCTGGCTCACCGACGCCGTCCCGCCGCAGTTCCTCTCCCGGCGGTCGTGAGGCCCCTCGCCCCGCCGTTCCGCTTGCCCGTCCCGATTGCCCGTCCCGATTGCCCGTCCCGATTGCCCGTCCCGATCGGCCGGACAGTCCCTTCGCACACCCGACCGGGTGGGTCCGCCCCACCCGGTCTCGTCGTCCCCGCTGCCCAGGCGTACCGTGAGGAGGCCGCGCGGCGAGTCGCGCGGGAGCGTGGACGAGGGCGGTAGGACATGGGCAAGAGCGCCGACGGTGGACAGCAGGTCCACCGGATCACGGGAGCGCGGAGCAGCCTCACCGAGGACGTCCGCGGGCGGCAGCGCCGCTACGTGGTCTCGATGCTGCTCCGGACGGTCTGCGTGCTGCTCGCCGTGGTGCTGTGGGACGTCCAGCGGTGGCTGGCGTTCGCGGCGCTGGCCGGCGCCGTGCTGCTGCCGTACTTCGCCGTCCTGATCGCCAACGCGGGCCGGGAGCGGGCGCCGGGACTGCCGAGCACCTTCGACATCCCGCTGGACACCCCGCTGATGCTCGGCCCCGGTGGGACGGGTGGGAGGGGTGGGGCAGCTGGGGCCCCCGGTACAGGAGGGGCAAAGACCGCTGCCACCGATCCTTCACAGGGCCAGAACTGACCGTCCGTTTCGCGACGTTTCGAGAGAATCCGGCTCGAAGAAAGCTCAGAAGAAGCTCAGATTAATCATGCAAGACCTCCCCATCCGAGGCCCCTGGCGTGACATACTGCGTACGCGCTCCGCATCCCCCGTCGGAGCGACGGACCGACGCCGGGCGGCTCCCCCCGTGGCTGCCCGGCGTCGCCATGCCCGGATCCGGGCGGGCTCCCTCCGGGCCGCGCGGAGCGCGTGAAACACTGGCGGTGCAGACCACCCGCCTAGCGCTGAGGACGACCCGATGGACACCCCGCAGACGCCGATCTGCTCCGCCAAGGGCTGCCGGGCGGACGCCCGTTGGGTACTGGTGTGGAACAACCCCAAGCTGCACACCCCGGACCGCCGCAAGACCTGGCTCGCCTGCGACGAGCACCGTGAGCACCTGTCCCAGTTCCTCGGCGTGCGCGGCTTCCTCAAGGAGGTCGTCGCCTTCGCCGACTGGACCCCGGACCCGTCCGAGTCGTCCGAGACGCCCTGACCGCCCGAGACACCCTGGCCGCCCGGGGCGCTCCTGGCCTCCCACGCCGTCCGAGGCCCGCTAGCCGCCGATCGCCGACATCGGTCGCTCGGGCTGGTGGAACTCCGGGTCGTCGATCCCGGCCCCGGCCTTCTTGCCCCACATCGCCGCCCGCCACAGCGCGCCCAGCTCGGCGTCGTCCGCGCCCGAGCGCAGGGCGGTGCGCAGGTCCGTCTCCCCGGTCGCGAACAGGCAGTTGCGCACCTGCCCGTCGGCGGTCAGCCTGGTCCGGTCGCAGGCCCGGCAGAACGGGCGGGTGACGGAGGCGATCACGCCCACCTGGGCCGGGCCGCCGTCCACCAGCCAGCGTTCGGCGGGCGCCGCGCCCCGGCGGGCGGACGGCTCCGGGGTGAGCGCGAACCGCGCGCGGAGCAGGTCGAGGATCTCCTCGGCGGTGACCATCGCGGAGCGGTCCCAGCCGTGCTGGGCGTCCAGCGGCATCTGCTCGATGAAGCGCAGCTCGTAGCCGTGCTCCAGGCACCAGGCCAGCAGGTCGGGCGCCTCGTGGTCGTTGACCCCGCGCATCAGCACCGCGTTCAGCTTGACCGGCGTCAGCCCGGCGGCCTCGGCGGCGGCCAGCCCGGCCAGCACGTCCTGGTGGCGGTGGCGGCGGGTGAGGGTGTGGAACACCTCGGGGTCGAGGGTGTCCAGCGAGACGTTGACCCGGTCGAGCCCGGCCTCGCGCAGCGCCGTCGCGGTACGGGCCAGCCCGATGCCGTTGGTGGTGAGGGACAGCTCGGGGCGCGGATCCAGCTCCGAGCAGGCGGCGACGATGGCGACCAGGCCGGGGCGCAGCAGCGGCTCGCCGCCGGTGAAGCGGACCTCCCGGACGCCCAGGTCGCGCACCGCGAGGGTGACCAGCCGGACGATCTCCTCGTCGGTCAGCAGCTCGGGCTTGGCCAGCCAGCGCAGGCCCTCTTCCGGCATGCAGTAGGTGCAGCGGAGGTTGCACCGGTCGGTGAGGGATACCCGCAGGTCGACGGCCTGGCGTCCGAAGGTGTCGAGCAGCACGTGCGTCCCTTCCCGAGAATGCGGCCGGCCCGGCCACCGTCACGGCGGGCCGGGCCAGCATAGTCATCGCCGGTCGGTCGGTGGGCGCCCGGTCAGTGGGCGCCCAGCCCGGTCAGCGCCCGAACCTCCAGTTCAGCGTACTTCGCCGGGTCGGGTCGGTCCTTGGACAGCAGGGTGGCGATCCACCCGGCCAGGAAGCCGATCGGGATGGAGACCA
The DNA here is from genome assembly GCF_042720345.1 of Kitasatospora sp. NPDC058478. Lineage (NCBI taxonomy): Bacteria > Bacillati > Actinomycetota > Actinomycetes > Kitasatosporales > Streptomycetaceae > Kitasatospora > Kitasatospora sp. NPDC058478. The sequence continues at coordinate 27,937 of NZ_JBHXML010000029.1, forward strand.
GGCCCGGGTTCTCCAGCGGGAACCAGTGGAAGTCGGTGTCCGGGAACAGCGAGGTCTTCGCGCCGGAGACCACCGGGGAGAAGACCACCAGCACCACCGAGCTGATCAGGCCGGCGTAGACCGAGCTGACCGCGCCGGAGGTGGTGAAGCGCTTCCAGAACAGCGAGTAGAGCAGGGTGGGCAGGTTCGCCGAGGCGGCCACCGCGAAGGCCAGGGCGACCAGGGCGGCGGTGTTGAGCTTGCCCGCGAAGAGGCTGAGCACGATGGCCACCGCGCCGATCGCGACGGCGGCCCACTTCGCCGAGAGCACCTCCTGCTTCTCGGTGGCCTTGCCGCGCCGGATCACGTTGGCGTACAGGTCGTGCGCGAAGGAGGCGGAGGACGCGAGGGTGAGTCCGGCGACCACGGCCAGGATGGTGGCGAAGGCGACGGCGGAGATCACCGCGAGCAGGATCGCGCCGCCGGTGGTGCCGGAGCCTCCGCCGAGCACCTCGGCCAGCTGCGGGGCCGCCGTGTTGCCGGAGGCGTTGGCCGCCTTGATCGCCTTGGGGCCGACCAGCGCCGCCGCGCCGAAGCCGAGCGCCAGGGTCATCAGGTAGAAGACGCCGATGATGCCGATCGCCCAGAGCACCGACTTCCGGGCCGCCTTGGCGGTGGGCACGGTGTAGAAGCGGACCAGGATGTGCGGCAGGCCGGCGGTGCCGAGCACCAGCGCGATCCCGAGGCTGATGAAGTCGAGTTTGCTGGTGTCGCTGGCCCCGTACTTCAGCCCCGGTTCGAGGAAGGCCGCGCCCTTGCCGCTCGCACTGGCGGCGGCGCCGAGCAGTTCCGAGGGGTTGAAGTGGTACTTGGCGAGCACCAGGACGGTCATCAGCGCGGTGCCGGCGATCAGCAGCACGGCCTTGACGATCTGCACCCAGGTGGTGCCCTTCATGCCCCCTATCACCACGTAGACGACCATCAGCGCGCCGACCGCGACGATGGTCCAGCGCTTGGCGGCGTCCCCGTTGACCCCGAGCAGCAGGGCGACCAGCGTCCCGGCGCCGACCATCTGGGCGAGCAGGTAGAAGATCGACACCACGATGGTGGAGACGCCCGCCGCGGTGCGCACCGGGCGCTGGCGCATCCGGAACGCGAGGACGTCCGCCATGGTGAAGCGGCCGGAGTTGCGCAGCGGTTCGGCGATCAGCAGCAGCGCGACCAGCCAGGCGACCAGGAAGCCGATCGAGTAGAGGAAGCCGTCGTAGCCGGAGAGCGCGATGGCGCCGGCGATGCCGAGGAAGGACGCGGCGGACATGTAGTCGCCGGAGATGGCCAGGCCGTTCTGGAATCCGGTGAAGCCGCGGCCGCCGGCGTAGAAGTCGGCCGCGTCCTTGGTCTGCCGCCCGGCCCAGACGGTGATCGCGAGGGTGGCCAGCACGAACAACCCGAAGAGGGTCATCGTGATGCCGCGGTGCTCCGTGGCGGAGCTGGCGAGCAGGGTCATTCGGCGGACTCCCGGGGAGCGTGGACGACGGCGCCGTGGGCCTCGCGGATCGCGGCGGCGGTCGGGTCGATCCGCCGGTCGGCGTAGCGGGCGTACCAGGCGGCGATGGCGAAGGTGGTGACGAACTGCAGCAGCCCCAGCACCAGGGCCACGTTGATGTGCCCGACGACCTTGGCGCCCATCAGGCCGGGCGCGTAGCAGGAGAGCAGCACGTAGAGCAGGTACCAGAGCACGAAGCCGATGGTGACCGGGAAGGCGAAGCTCCGGAACGAGCGCCTCAGGGTACGGAACTCCTCGCTCTCATCGATGAGTTGGACTTCCGTAGGGGTAGTGGTGATCGGCGGCGAATCCACTCTGTCTCTCCTCACTCCTTCGGCGTAGCGGTCGCACACGGGGAACGATCGGACGTGAGGGGCGTCACAATCCGTGTGCGCGCCGCGCAATGCTAGGAGCGTCGCGTCCGCCCCGAAAGGGGTTGACCGCGATCAGCCAGTCGTTCACCCTCTCGCACTATCCAATTGGCCGAAAACCACCACTCGCGCCACTTCACGACACCGCCGCCACATGCCGAAGGGGCGGCACCGTCCAACAGTGCCGCCCCTTCTGACGCATCGTCAGAAAGTGATCCGGACCTTCAGCGCCGAGCGGTCGTCCATCGCCCGGTACCCGTCCGGGACACCGTCCAGGCCCACCGTGCGGTCGAACACCAGACCCGGCTCGATGGCCCCGGAGAGGACGTCCGGCAGCAGGTCGGGGATGTAGGCGCGGGCCGGGGCGACGCCGCCGTTGAGCGAAACGTTTCGGCCGAACATCTGACCGATGTCGACGCCCGCACTGCCGCCGTGCGGAACGCCGACGTAGCCCACCGCGCCGCCGTCCCGGGCGATCGAGACGGCCGTACGCATCGACTCCTCGGTCCCGACCGCCTCCAGGACCGCGTGCGCACCCTGGCCGCCGGTCAGCTCCTTCACCGCCTCGATCCCGGCCTCGCCGCGCTCGGCCACCACGTCGGTCGCGCCGAAGCGCCGGGCCAGGTCGGTGCGGGCGGTGTGCCGGCCCAGCGCGATGATGCGGTCCGCGCCCAGCCGGTGCGCCGCCAGCACGCCGCACAGGCCCACCGCGCCGTCGCCGACCACGGCGACCGTCACGCCCGGGCGCACCCGCGCCGACACGGCGGCATGGTGCCCGGTGGCCATCACGTCGGACAGCGCCAGCAGCCCCGGCAGCAGCTTCTCGTCGCCCGCGGCCTCCTTCGGCAGCTTCACCAGCGTGCCGTCCGCGAACGGCACCCGCACCGCCTCGCCCTGACCGCCGTCGGAGCCGACCTCGCCCCAGAACCCGCCGTGCGGGCAGGAGGTCTGCAGGCCCTCCCGGCAGAAGTCGCAGCTGCCGTCCGACCAGACGAACGGCGCCACCACCAGGTCGCCGGGCGCGAAGCCGCGCACCTCGGCGCCCGCCTCCTCGACCACGCCCAGGAACTCGTGCCCGATCCGCTGCCCGGCCACCCGCTGGGCCACCCCGCGGTACGCCCACAGGTCGCTGCCGCAGATGCAGGCGTTCACCACCCGCACCACGACGTCCGTCGGGTGCTGGATCACCGGGTCCGGGACCTCTTCGATCCGGATGTCATTGGGGCCGTGGATCACGGTGGCGCGCATGGGAGTTCGTCCTTACGGAGTCGGCCGCCGGGGGGTGTCGGCAGCCGGTTGACGGCGTCGACCGGCTAGGCGACGCCTATGCGGAATACTCTATTCCGGTCGCTCGGCCGGAACATTTCGACCGGACGCGGGCCCGACGGCGCTTATCCTGTTGGACCATGCACCCGATCCAGCCCGAGACGTACGGCGCGCCGCGGACCGTCCAGGTCCCCGCCCAGCGCACCGCCGCCCCCGCCGAGGGCTTCGCGGTGGTCGACGTCGAGACCACCGGCCTCGGCCGCTCGGACCGCGTCATCTCGGCGGGCGTCTACCAGCTGGACCCGGACGGCGAGGTCACCGACCACTGGTACACCCTGGTCAACCCCCAGCGGGACCCGGGCCCGGTCTGGATCCACGGCCTCACGTCGGAGCTGCTCTCCGGCGCCCCGACCTTCCCGCAGATCGCCGACGAGTTCGCCGACCGGCTGAACGGCCGGGTCCTGGTCGCCCACAACGCGCTCTTCGACTGGAACATGATCTCGCGCGAGTTCTCCCGGGCCGGCCTGCGCGCCCCGGTCGAGCAGCGGATCTGCACCATGGTGCTCTCCCGCGACCTGCGGCTGCCGCTGCCCAACGGCAAGCTGTCCTCGCTCGCCGCCCACTTCGGCGTCCGCCAGCAGCACGCCCACAACGCCCTGGACGACGCCCGGGTGCTCGCCGAGGCGTTCCGCCCCAGCCTGCACCTGGCCCGCCAGGGCGGCGTCCCGCTGCCGGTGCAGGCCTGCGTGGCCGTCACCGACCTCGGCGAGGACGAGCCCGCCACCCCCGGCCGCGCCTCCTGGACCGGCGCCGCCTACCGCCAGGCCAAGAAGCGCCCGCCCTGCCCGTACCCCAACCCGGGACGCTGGGAGGACGGCAAGCCGCTGGTGCAGGGCATGCGGGTGGCCTTCACCGGCGACACCGCCACCGACCGGGAGCTGCTGGAGGACCGCGCCGCCGAGGCCGGCCTGCACATCGCCACCTCGGTGAGCCGGCTCACCAGCCTGCTGGTCACCAACGAGCCGGGCAGTTGGAGCGGCAAGGCCCGCCGGGCCCGCGAGGTCGGCACGCCGGTGGTCGGCGAGGACGCCTTCCTCCAACTGCTCCGCGAGGTCGCCCCGCACCCCGGTGCGTGAGCCGGATGTGAAGTCGGCGTACCGTGCCCATGTGTACCGTTTTCTGCTGACCCGCCAGTGGCTGATCACCATGCTGATCGCGCTGCTGCTGATCCCCGCGACGATCGAGCTGGGCTTCTGGCAGCTGCACCGCCACGAGTCGCGGGTGGCCCGGAACGACCTGATCGGCAAGGCCCTCACCGTCGCCCCCGTGCCGTTCGACACGGTGTCGTCGGCCCCCGGCTTCGCGGTGCCCAAGGACCTCATCTGGCACCCGGTGACGGCCACCGGGCAGTACGACACGGCGCACGAGTTCGTCGTCCGCAAGCGGACCGACTCCAGCGGGGACACGATCGGCTACTTCGTCATCACCCCGCTCAAGCTCTCCGACGGCAGGGGCAGCATCCTGGTCAACCGCGGCTGGGTGGCCGGCGACGGCGGCGCCACCGCCTACCCGACCGTCCCGGCCGCCCCGACCGGCGAGGTCTCCCTCACCGGTCGGATGCGCGCCGACGAGACCACGGGCAGCAGCGGCATCAAGGACCGCGCCGGCCTGCCCGACCGGCAGTTCAACCTGATCAACACCGAGCAGCAGGCCAAGGAGACCGGCGTCACCACCGTGCTCGGCGGCTACCTGGAGCTCACCGCCACCACCCCGGCCCCCGCCGACCAGCCCGAGCTGATCCCCGAGCCCAACCACTCCGACATCGGCCCGCACATGGCGTACGCGATCCAGTGGTGGCTGTTCACCGCGATGATCCCGGTCGGGGTCGGGGTGCTGGCCCGCCGCGAGGCCAAGGACCGGGCCAAGCAGGCCGCCGAGGCCGAGGTGCCGGTCGAGGCCGTACCGGCGGCCTGAGGCCCCGGCCCGAGGCCCCTACCCGGGGGAACGCCCCGGAGAACCGCCTACAGCACGTCCTCCAGCTCGCGCAGCAGCCGCGCCTTGGCCCGGGCGCCGACCACCGAACGCACCGGCTCGCCGCCGCGGAACACCATCAGCGTCGGCATCGACAGCACCCCGTACGCCGCCTGGGTGCGCGGATTGCGGTCCACGTCCACGCTGACCACCCGCAGCCGGTGCGCCTCCTCACGGGCGACGTCCGCCAGCACCGGCGCCATCATCCGGCACGGCGGGCACCAGTCCGCCGTGAAGTCCACCAGCACCGGCCCTTCGGCCGCCAGCACCTCCGCGGCGAACGTGTCGTCCGTCACCGCGGGCACCCCTGGGATCTGCACCATCGTCTACTCCTTCGCCCATTCGTTCGCCAGTTCACAGCGCGGCGGCTGTCCGGAGGGCTCGGCCGCCAGCCCGTCCCGGGCCCGTACCGCCCGGTCGAACTGCCCGGCCACCTGGGCCCGGACGTCCTGCAGCCGGGCGATGCACTCGTCCAGTTCGGCGAGCTTGCGCCGGTACACCTCCAGCGAGGCCGGGCAGGAGTCGCCCTCGGGGTGGCCCGCCTGGAGGCACTCCACGAACGGGCGGGTCTCCTCCAGGCCGAACCCGAAGTCCTGCAGCGTCCGGATCTGCCGCAGCAGCCGCAGGTCCTCCTCGTCGTACGCCCGGTAGCCGTTGCCCGCCCGGCGGGCCGGCAGCAGGCCGAGCTGCTCGTAGTACCGCAGCGCCCGGGTGGTCGTCCCCGCCCGCTCCGCCAGCTCCCCGATCCGCATCCCCGCACCCGCTCTCCCGGCCCGCCTCCGCACGCCGCCGGGACCGACGGTAGACCTTGACCCGGACGTCAACGCCAGCCCGTACACCGCCCGCCCTCCACCACCCCCCGGCGCCACGTCACCCCGCCCCAGCCCCCGGCCCTCCCCCTCGCGCCCGCCACCCGGCAGGATGGTCCCCATGGATCTTGGACTGAAGGACAAGGTGTACGTGGCCACCGGCGCCACCCGGGGCCTCGGCTTCGCCGCCGCCCGGGAGCTGGCCGCCGACGGAGCACGGGTGCTGGTCAGCGGGCGCGGCAAGGAGTCCGTGGCCGCCGCCGTCGCCGAGCTGGACGCCATCGGCGGCGCCGGGACGGCCCACGGCCTGGCCGCCGACAACGCCGACCCGGCGACCGCCGAACGGCTGATCGCCGAGGCGACCGGGCACTTCGGCCGGCTCGACGGCGTGCTGATCAGCGTCGGCGGCCCCCAGGCCGGCCCGGTGGCCACCGCCCCCGAGGAGGCCTGGCGCGACGCGTTCGAGTCGGTCTTCCTCGGCGCGCTGCGGCTCGCCCGCGCCGCCGCCGCAGCCCTCGGCGAGGGCGGCGTGATCGGCTTCGTGCTCTCCGGCTCGGTGCGCCAGCCGATCCCCGGCCTGGGCATCTCCAACGGCCTGCGCCCGGGGCTGGCGATGGCCGCCAAGTCCCTCGCCGACGAGCTCGGCCCGCGCGGCATCCGGGTGGTGGGCCTGCTCCCGGCCCGGATCGACACCGACCGGGTGCGCGAGCTGGACTCCCTGGGCGGCGACCCGGACGCCGCCCGCGCCCAGGCCGCCGCGACCATCCCGCTCGGCCGCTACGGCACCCCGGAGGAGTTCGGCAAGGTCGCGGCCTTCCTGCTCTCCCCCGCCGCCTCCTACCTGACCGGTGTGATGATCCCCGTCGACGGCGGCGCCCTGCGCCCCCTCTAGGACGCACACGGGGGCGGGCGTCGGGCTCCGCCCGCCCCTGGTTCACTCCACCCGCGGGGGCCTGCGCCGCCCGCGGCGCCGTCGCGACTCGGGCCGGGCGGCCTGGAGGATCCGGATCCGCAGGTCGGCGGGGAGTTCCGGGAGGCCCAGGCTGGTCCGGGCGTCGGTTCGCGGGCCGGTGTCGAAGTGCTCCACCAGGGCCGCCGGATCGCCACCGGGAGTGAGCCGGACGGCGCACCGCAGCCGCGGGTGCCCGGGTGCGCGCACCAGGCGTACGCCCGCGCGCTCGACTTCGGGGAGCGTGGCAGTCCCGGTCTCCAGCGCCTCTTCCAGCGCCCGGGTGCGGACCCGCAGCCGGAGTCCGGTGGCACCGGGCGTCGGCACGACGAGGCCGGCCGGGCCGCTGCGCCGCAGCTGCGCCACCAGCCACCAGGCCGTGCCCGCGACCACCACGGCCAGCCCGCCGATGATGGTGGGCCACCACCAGGCCGAATCCGCCCAGCGGGTGCGCGAGCGGGCACTGAGCACCGGCTGGTCCGGGGAGGTGAGCGGCCACCAGCCCGGCGGGTCGGCGCCGAGGCGCCGGTACAGGTCGAGCCCGCCGGCCAGCACCAGCACGCCGGCGGCCAGCAGCACCGCCCCGACCACACCCAGCAGCACCCGGTTGACGGCCGTCCGCCTCATCCCGCCGCCCCCACCCCGGGCGCCGCCCGCACGTCCAGGCGCAGCGGCCGGGCCAGCGTCACCCGTGCCAGCTCGTCGCGCAGTTGGCGCTGGACCGACACCGGGTCCGCCGCCCCGATGAGGGTGACCCGGACGCGCCGGCGGCTGATCCGGATCCGCAGCTGGTCGATGCCCTGGAGTCCGGCGGCGCGGTCGGCGAGCAGGTGCCCGATGCCGGCCCGGTCGATGACGGCGCCGGTGTCGCCGTGCCGGCGCAGCGGGAGCCAGCGGCCGAGACCGGGGGCGAGGGCCAGCCAGAGCAGCACCCCGCCGAGGAGGACGGCGGCGCCGGCACCCACTAGCGCCCACAGGTAGTCGAGGTGACGGGTGGCCAGTTCGTCAGCGATCCGGGCGCGCCACCGGCGGGTCGGGTACCCGGCGCGGACGGCGATCACGTCGTACAGCAGCGCGCCCGCGAGCACCAGCAGCACGGTGGCGACGAGCGCCGCGACGACGGCCCGCGGCGCCCGCGGCCGCCGTACCTTCTCCGGCGGGGGCCCGTCCCCGGCCGCCGTCGCCTCCTCCCCGGGCACCGGTTCGCCCCCCGCACTCATGACACTCCCCCGGTCACCAGCCGCTCCACGACGACGACCACCTCGGACACCCTGGTCCCGGTGAACCCGGCGACCTGCGCGGCGACGCGTTCGCGGACGGCCCGGGCGAGCGCCGCGAGGTCGGCGGGGAAGGGCAGTGCGACGGCGACCCGGACGGTCACGGTGCTGCCGGGCGTGGCCACCGAGACGGCGGGCGGTGCGCCCTGGGCGGTGCGGCCGGTCCAGGCGTCGGCGAGGGCCTCGCGGGCGGCCCGGGCCGCGATGCGGGCGTAGACGCGGTCGGCGATCCGGAGTCGGCCCCGGGCGGCGGGTTCGCGGCGGGCACTGGTGGTGGGAGCCGCCATCAACGGCGCCGGTCGCGGCCGCGGAGCAGGTCGCCGAGGTCGCCCAGCTCGATGTCGCCCTCCAGCAGGCGGCCGGCCACGAAGCCGACCAGCCCGAGCGCGGCGACCAGCAGGAACGCCGCGAAGCCGCCGAAGTACCCGGCGAAGCCGAGGGCCATGCCCACCACCAGGCCGACGATGGCCAGGTTCATCCGCTACTCCTCGTCCTCGCTGCCGCCCGCCGCCGGGCGCTTCGTGGGCTCGCTACTTGAGCTTGGGCCGCTGCCCCGCGACGACCGTCTCCTCTTCCTCCTCCTCGACGTCCGGCTCGTCGGGGAGGTGGACGTCGTTGACCGCGATGTTGACCTCGACGACTTCCAGGCCGGTCATCCGCTCGACCGCGTCGATGATGTTCTCCCGCACCTGCCGGGCGAGTTCGGGGATGACCACGCCGTACTCGACGACCAGGGCGATGTCGATGGCGGTCTGCTTCTCGCCGACCTCGGCCTTGATGCCGCGCCCGACGCCGGACTTGCCGCCCGGCACCCGGTCGCGCATCGCGCCGAAGGTGCGGGCGAGGCCGGAGCCGAGGGCGTGGATGCCGTTGACCTCGCGGGCGGCCATCCCGGCGATCTTCTCGACCACGCCGACGGCCAGCGCCGTGCGGCCGCGCTCGCCGGTCGGCTTGCCGGCGTCGGTCGCGGCGGAGGCGGCGGACGCCGAGGACGGCGCGTGGACGGCGGAGCCGGCGGCCGCGACGTGGCCGGGGTTCTTGTGCATGGTGGCGGGGGTCGGAGTGTCAGGCATGGGGGCGCATCTCCCGTCGTACGGCTCCAGCTATATCGCAAATCCCCATAACTCTGGCATTTCGCCACGTTCCGCGCCCGCCGGGGAGGGCCGCCGGGACGCCACCGGGACGCTTCCGGGAACGTCGAGGGCCCGGCCCGGGGAGCACACCCCGGGCCGGGCCCGTTCACACGACGCAGCCGGACAGGTCCTAGTCGCCGATCCCGGCGAGGTCCCGAAGGCGGCGGGCCTGCGCCGCCCGTTCGGCCGAGCGCTGCTCGTCGAAGGAGCGGCCGGCGGCGCCCTGGAGCAGGGCCTTGGTCTCGATGACGGCGTTGCGCGGCGCGGCCAGCAGGGCGGCGGCGAGGTCGCGGGCGGCGGCGTCCAGTTCCGCACCGGGGACGGCCAGGTTGGCCAGCCCGATGGCGGCGGCCTCCTCGGCGCCGATCCAGCGGCCGGTGGCGCAGATCTCCAGCGCCCGGGCGTAGCCGACGAGTTCGGTGAGCGGCTTGGTGCCGGCCAGGTCGGGGACGAGGCCGAGCGAGGTCTCCTTCATGGCGAACTGGACGTCGTCGGCGACGACGCGCAGGTCGCAGCCGAGGGCGAGCTGGAAGCCGGCGCCGACGGCATGGCCCTGGACGGCGGCGATGGAGACCAGGTCGGGGCGGCGCCACCAGGTGAAGGCCTGCTGGTAGGAGGCGATGGTGTCGTCGAGCTCCTGGTCGGGGGCGCCGGCGAGCTGGAGGAAGGTGGGCTCGCCGGGGATGCCCTCGGGGGTGAACATGGCCCGGTCCAGGCCCGCCGAGAAGGAGACGCCCTCCGCGCGCAGCAGGACCACCCGGACGCCGCCGGGCAGGTCGCGGCCGGCGGCGGCGAGGGCGCGCCACAGGGCGGGCGACTGGGCGTTGCGCCGCTTGGGCTGACACAGGGTGACGACGGCGAGCTCACCGTCGATCTCCAGGCGGACGCCGTCCTGCTCCCAGCTCGGGGCCTGCGGGTCGGTGGCGGGGGCGGTCATGCGGGGACCTCCGGTGGCGAGGGGCTTGGCTACCGGAGAGTAACAAACCTGGGCGCGCGGCGGCAGGGCGCCGGCCCGGAAAGATCGACGGAAGGGGGGCGCCCGGGGGTGGACGACACCCCGGACATGACGATCGGCGGCCGGTCCACTCGACCCGAGGGCGGACGATCGGTTCTCGTCTCCCCGGTCGGCGCCCTGCCGCCGCGCCATTCAGCCATAAGCTGACGGACCGTCAGGAACCGGCCCCGGCGGTCGCCTTGTTCTTGCCACGCGTGGCACCACCGCGGCCCCGGAGAATGACTCCGGACTCGCTCAGCATCCGGTGCACAAAGCCGTACGAACGACCGGTCTCCTCCGCGAGAGCGCGAATGCTCGCCCCGGAGTCGTACTTCTTCTTGAGATCGGCCGCGAGCTTCTCACGCGCGGCACCGGTTACCCGGCTGCCCTTTTTCAGAGTCTCGGCCACCCGTGCCTCCTCGTAGCGTTGCTCGGTCAGATTCCCATGATCACCCATCCACCGCGTCCTGGCCACCCATTCGGCAAGGTCGATGTCGGGAATGCGTGGTCCTGCGGTGGTGATCCGAGCGCATCAGGGCGCTCACGTAGAGTGCGCGCCCCCAGGCGGATTCCGCCGTCCGCCGAGAAAGGGCTGATCAGCAGTGTCGGCCCGACCACGATCGAGTGGCGGGCCGACAGGAAGTCCTTAAACGGAATCCAGGCTTTCTTCATTCCCGGACACGCCGTAAGTACTAGTTTTTCTGGTCCTAAAAGCGGAGATCGCGTCTACACCCGGTCAGGCCAGCGAGACCAGATCGGCGTACGCCGGGCTCCAGAGGTCCTCGACCCCGTCCGGCAGCAGGATGATCCGTTCCGGCTGGAGCGCCTCGACGGCGCCCTCGTCGTGGGTGACCAGCACGACCGCGCCGCTGAACTCGCGCAGCGCGCCGAGGATCTCCTCACGGCTGGCCGGGTCGAGGTTGTTGGTGGGCTCGTCGAGCAGCAGCACGTTGGCGCTGGAGACCACCAGCGAGGCCAGCGCGAGCCGGGTCTTCTCACCACCGGAGAGCACCCCGGCCGGCTTGTCGACGTCGTCGCCGGAGAACAGGAAGGAACCGAGGATCTTGCGGATCTGCACCAGGTCGGTGTCCGGCGCGGAGGAACGCATGTTCTCCAGCACCGTGCGGTCCGGGTCCAGGGTCTCGTGCTCCTGGGCGTAGTAGCCGATCTTCAGGCCGTGGCCCGGGATCACCTCGCCGGTGTCCGGCTGCTCCACCCCGGCGAGCATCCGCAGCAGGGTGGTCTTGCCCGCGCCGTTGAAGCCGAGGATGACGACCCGCGAGCCGCGGTCGATGGCCAGGCCGACGTCGGTGAAGATCTCCAGCGAACCGTAGGACTTGGAGAGCCCGCTGGCCGTCAGCGGGGTCTTGCCGCAGGGCGCCGGGTCCGGGAAGCGCAGCTTGGCGACCTTGTCGTTCTGGCGCACCTGCTCCAGGCCGGAGAGCAGCTTCTCGGCGCGGCGGGCCATGTTCTGCGCGGCGACCGTCTTGGTCGCCTTGGCCCGCATCTTGTCGGCCTGGGAGTTGAGGGTCGCGGCCTTCTTCTCGGCGTTGGCCCGCTCGCGCTTGCGGCGCTTCTCGTCGTCCTCGCGCTGCTGCTGGTACTGCTTCCAGCCCATGTTGTAGACGTCGATGGCGGAGCGGTTGGCGTCCAGGTAGAAGACCTTGTTGACGACCGTCTCGACCAGGTCGACGTCGTGCGAGATGACGATGAAGCCACCCTTGTAGGTCTTCAGGAAGTCCCGCAGCCAGACGATCGAGTCGGCGTCGAGGTGGTTGGTGGGCTCGTCGAGCAGCAGCACGTCGGAGTCCGAGAACAGGATCCGGGCCAGCTCGACGCGGCGGCGCTGACCACCGGAGAGGGTGTGCAGCTCCTGGTTCAGGATGCGGTCCGGCAGGCCCAGGGCGGCCGCGATGGTGGCGGCCTCGGCCTCGGCGGCGTACCCGCCCTTGGTGAGGAACTCGGTCTCCAGGCGCGCGTACTTCTTCATCGCGTTGTCCCGGGTGGCGCCCTGGCCGTTGGCCATCCGGTCCTCGTTCTCGCGCATCTTCCTGAGCACGGTGTCGAGGCCGCGGGCGGAGAGGATGCGGTCCTTGGCGAGGACGTCCAGGTCGCCGGTGCGCGGGTCCTGCGGGAGGTAGCCGACCTCGCCGGAGCGGGTCACCGTGCCCGAGGCCGGCATGCCCTCGCCGGCCAGCACCTTGGTCAGTGTGGTCTTGCCGGCGCCGTTGCGCCCGACCAGGCCGATCCGGTCGCCGGCGGCGACCTTGAAGTTCGCGGACTCGATCAGGATCCGGGCACCGGCGCGCAGCTCAAGGGCGTTGGCGGAAATCATGGCGGAAACTACTCCTGGGACGTGGGCGGGCGGCCGGACGGGGCCCGGGGCCGGGCATCGGGAAGGGGCGTCGTCGGTGGTCGGCACAGCGCACGGGGCGGTGCCGCGCGCCCGCTATTGCCCGGAGAAGTCAGCCATGACGGCAAGTCTACCGGGCCGCGCGGGAACCCCCGGGGCTACCGCCCGGGGGTACCGGCGGTCCGGCGTTACTGCTGGGACTGCTGGGACTGCTGGGACTGCTGAGGCTGCTGCGCCTCGGGCTGCGCGGGCGGCTGGTCGCCCGCCGGGGCGTCCTGACCCACCGGGGCGTCCTGGGCCGGACTCGCCGCCGGGTCGGTGCAGCCGCCCTGCGGACGGACCGCCGCGAACGCGGACGGGCTGCCGCAGGCCGCCTCGGGGGCGGCCGCCTTGGTGTCGAACACCCGGGCCGGAACGATCGGGCCGTCGGTGATCAGCACCCGGCTGCCGTCCAGCGCCTTGATCGAGGCGCTCGGGCCGGTGTTCAGCTGCCAGCCGGTGCTGTCCAGCCGGTACCCGTTGATGCCGCCGGAGACGGCCTGCCCGGCACTGTTGGTGCAGCCGCGCGGGACGAGCACGGCGTACTCGGTGCCGACCGTGCGCAGCGGGTCGTAGACGCAGCCGCCGGGCGGCTTGGAGTTGTAGCGCAGGTCGCCGTCGGCGTCGCGCAGGCCCATGGTCAGGTTCGGGGTCACCACGGCCACCCAGGCGGAGGCTCCCTGCGGGACGGTGTGCAGGGCCGCCGCGGCCCGCTCCTGGGCCAGCTCCTTGCGCTGCGCGTCGGTGCGCTTGTCGGCGCCGGGCTCGCCGTCGCCGCGCAGCCAGTCCGCCAGGCCGGGCACCGCCCGGTGCCAGCGCACCTCGTGGTCGCCCGGGCGCACCGAGGTGACCAGGCCGTCGTCCCAGACCACGATGGCGTTGTCCCCCGCCATCGACAGGTACAGCGCGGTGGCGCCCTCGCGGCGGTAGGACCAGGCCTGCTCGCCGCTCTGCCGGTGGAAGGCCTCCAGTCCGGGGCCGACCTTCAGGTCCAGGTCGGCCGTGCTCAGCGACTGTGTGCTGACCGGCGTGGCCTCCGCCTCGCCCGGCCCCGCCACCCGGTCGCCGAACGGCACCGGCTTGTTGGCGTGCGCCGCCGCACCGGCCGCAAGGACCAGCATCACCGCCAGGGCAGGCAGGATCGAGCGGGGGGTCAGTACACGCAGCGGCTTCCAGGACACGGCCGGAGCGTACCTTTCACCGGGCACGCGAGTCAGCCTGGAATTGCCCCCGCCCCACCCCTCGGACCGCGCGTCCGGCCGCGCGCGCCCTCCCCGCGCACCCGCCCGCCCACCTGCACCGTCGGTGCCGAGGCCGGGCCGCCGCCCGCTCCGGGGCCGGGCGCCGGGGCCCGGCCGGACCGTTACAGAGCTGATACACGCGGCAAGACCCGGCCGGGCGTTGCGGCAGACGGCGTTCGAATACCGCCCACTTTAGGGTGACATTCGGCTTTTCCGACGCCCGCCGGGCCTACTGTCGGCGAGCGGAGCGCCACGGTCCGTCCAGCGCGCCCCCGCCCCTCGACGCCCGGAGGAGAGACCATGCGAATCGGCCGCCTGACGCTGGCCGCCGCCGCCCTGCTGCTGATGGCCACGGCCAGCGTCCCGGCCGGGTCGCCGCTCAGCCAGACCGAACGGCACTCCCTCTCCTCGGACGCCTTCGAGCCGCGCGGCGCCGCCCCCCGCCCGCCCGTCCAGCGGCCCAAGCACGAGCCGCCGTTCGGCGCCTTCGTCGGCTCCTGGGACGACTACATCCCGCAGATCGGCCGGTACGCGCAGTGGCTGGGCGACGCCAACCTGCAAGTCGGCCACACCTACCTGGCGGGCAACGGCTGGGCCGACGTCGAGGGCGAGCTGATGGTGCTCGGCATGTGGTCGCAGTGGCGGCTGGCCGACCCGTCCCGGACGCTCGTCCTCGGCGTGCCGATGCTGGTGCCCAACGAGGCGAACGTGCCGGACGGCGAGGTCGCCAAGCTGCTCGCCCAGGGCGCGCGCGGGGACTTCGACCGGCACTTCCTGCGGCTCGCCCACCGGCTGGTCGCCCTCGGCGGCGCGGACACCGTGCTCACCCTCGGCTGGGAGATGAACGGCGTCACCTACACGCACCGCTGCAAGCCCGACCCGTCCGCGTGGAAGGCGTACTGGCGACGGATCGTCGGTGTGATGCGCTCGGTGCCGGGGCAGCGGTTCCGCTTCGACTTCACCCCGAACCGGGGCCTGGACGCCATCCCGTGGACCAAGTGCTACCCCGGCGACGACGTGGTCGACATCATCGGCATGGACAACTACGACCAGCCCGCCGGGGGCACCTTCGACGACTACGTGCGCGAGCCGTACGGGCTGCAGGACCAGGTGGAGTTCGCCGCCAAGCGCGGCAAGCCGGTCTCCTACCCGGAGTGGGGGCTGTTCCGCAACGGCGACAACCCGGAGTTCGTGCAGCGGATGGTCGAGTGGATGCGCACCCACGACACCGCCTACCAGACCGTCACCGACTACTGCCCGCACGGCTTCTTCGAGTGCGACCGCAACCCGCGCTCCGCCGCCCGGTTCAAGCAGCTGATGTCCGGGTCGAAGGGGGCGCCGGCGGTGGTGCCGCCGGCGCCCCAGGCCCCCGTCCAGCCGATCGTCCCGCCGGTGGCGCCGCGCCCGCCCGCGCCGCCGACCGGGCCCGGGGCCCCGAACGTGGTGCCCGGCCCGTCCGCGAGCCCGTCGCCGGGCCCCTCGGCCACCGCGTCGGCGAGCCCCTCCCCGAGCCCCTTCGCGAGCCCCTTCGCGAGCCCCTTCGCGAGCCCCTCGGCGGCCCGGACACCCGCCCGGCGCTGAGCCCGGGCGGGGGCGGACGCGGTCAGCCGCGGCGGCGGGCCAGCAGGGCCTCCTTGAGCCGCGGGAAGCGGGTCCGCAGCACGTGCGCCGCCTGCTGGCGGACGCGCACCGCGCCGGACCGGGCGATGGCCGCCGGCGCGGGCCCGGGCGGACCGAACAGCAGGCGCTGGTTGGACAGCTGGTCCGGCCGCCAGCGCTGCTTGTACGGCTCCTGGCCGCGCAGCAGGCCGAGCAGCGGGACGCCCGCGCCGACCGTCTCGTCCAGGGCCGCGCTGAACAGCAGCCCCGCGATGTCCAGCCGCTCGCGCAGCACCGGGTGCGCGCCGTACATGTACAGGCCGCCGAATGAGGGGCAGAGCAGCAGCAGGTTCACCGCGACCAGTTCGCCGTTCAGCCGGAACTGGTGGACGGTCGCCCTGCCGGTGGCGACCAGGCCGACGGTGGACTCGGTCAGGTGGCGGGCGAAGCGCTCGGTGCGGTGCTCCGGGGTGACGCCGCGCTGCTGCCACTGCAGGAAGTGCAGCCGCAGCAGGCCCTCCAGCGCCGCCGGCACCTCGGCCGCCGACGTCGAGCTGACCTGCACCCCGGCCTCGGCGATCTTGCGCAGCTTCACCCGGCTGCGTTGCGCGGTCTTGCCGGGCACCCGCTTGAGCAGCCGGTCCATCGGGACGGCCGGCAGGTACTGGCAGAGCGAGTCCTGGTAGCGGCGGCGCCGGCCGTGCCAGTGCTCGTACACCCGCTGCACCGCCGCCTCGGGGTGCACCTCGCGCAGCTCCAGGGAGTGCCACGGGCGGGTGAGCGGGAGGGCGGCGGCGAACTCGGCGGCGGCCCGGTCGGCGCAGTCGTCGTCGAGCAGCACGTCCGAGTAGTCGACCAGCCCGGCGCCCAGGGCGGTCAGCCCGCCGAGCGGGCCGCCGCGGCGTCTGAAGGCACCCGCGCCGACCAGCAGGCCGTCCCGGCGGACGAGCACCACCAGCAGGTCGCCCGGACTGCCGTAGTGGCGCCACCAGGAGCGCTGCCAGTCGGCGGCCTGGAAGAAGGTGGCGGTCCGGCAGCGGGCGGCCAGGTCGTCCCACTCCTCGGCGAGGGTGTCCAGGGCGTCGTCCTCGCGGCGCAGCTCGGTGGTCCAGCCCGGCGCCGCCGGCTGGGCCGGGAGGCCGGTGTGCCGGGTCTCAGTGCTCATCGCCCGCTCCCGGCCGCGGCCTTCTCCTTGGCCGGGGGCTCCTCGGCGCTGTTCTTCGCGGCGGCGGGCTTCCCGGGCTGCCCTTCCGCCTCCTCGGCCTTCTCCGCCTCCTCGACCTTCTCCGCCTTCTCCATCTTCTCCGTCTCCTCCGCCTGGCCGGTCCTGCCGGCCTCGTCGGCCTGCCCGGCCCGGTCGGCGGCGGGCGGCTCCTCGCCGCGCGGGCGGGGGGTGGCCGGCGTCGTCGGCTCCACCGGGGCCTCTGCGGGCTCTGCGGCCTCGGCGGCCTCGGCGGACTCCGGCGGGGCGGCCTCGCCCCGGCGGCGGGTCATCATCACCAGGGCCCCCACCAGCAGCCCGGCCGCGCCGCCGACCGCGACGTCCAGCGCGGCGGACGGGGTGGTCGGCTTGTCCGGCTCGGCGGCCGGCGCCAGCGTCACCAGCCGGACGCTGGTGTCCTTGCTGCTCGTGTTGGCGAAGGAGACCAGCGAGCGGGCCACCGCGTCGGCGGTCTGGGCCGCCTCCTGGGGGCGCGTCCCGGTGCCGGTGATCTCGATCATCGGGGCGTCCGGGGAGGTGGTCCCGTGCACCAGGGACTCCAGCTGGGCACGGGTGTGGCCGGTCTCGACGGCCGCCACCGCGAGCACCTGCGGCTGGCCCGCCAACCGCCCGTACGCCTGCGCGAAGTTGGTCGCGGTGGCGGCCTCCCCCGGATTCTGCGGCACCACGAGGACGTAGGCGCTGGCGGCGTACGAGGGGTGCGAAACGACGGCGTACCCGGCGCCGGCCGCGGCGCCCAGCGGCACCGCGAGCGCCACCGGCCACCAGCGGCGGACCAGGTGGCGGGCCCTTCGGCGCGGTGTGGTCATGGGTGTGACTCCTTGGGTATGTGACGGCGGTTCCGGCGGCGGCGGGCGGTCAAGCGCGGGCCAGCCGGTCGTAGAGGGCGCCCAGGTCGGCGGCGACCCGGGCGATGTCGTAGTGGCCGACCGCAGGGGGGTGCGGCAGCGGGTCGGCGTTGTGGTCGTTCAGGTGCCGCAGGTCGCGCAGCGCGGCGGCGTACGCGGCGCCCTCGGAGGGGATCCGGCGGGCCTGCGGGGCGGCGCTGGGCGGCAGTTCGTCGAGCGCCGGGCAGGCGCTGTGCCGCACCGGCAGGCCGGCCGCGAGGCCCTCCAGGATGCCGAGGCCGAAGGTCTCCGCGGTGGAGGGGGCGGCCAGCACGTCCAGGGCGGTCAGCAGGTCGGGCACGTCGTCGCGCTCGCCGGTGAGCACCAGCCGTTCCCGGACGCCGAGTTCGGCGGCCCGGTGCTCCAGCGCGGCGCGCTCCGGGCCCGCGCCGACCAGCACCAGCCGGGCGGCCGGGTCGAGTGCGGCGAGGGCCTCCAGCAGCACCTCGAAGCGCTTGCCGGGGACCAGCCGGCCGACTCCGCCGACCACCCAGCTCCCCTCCGGCAGGCCGAGTTCGGCCCGCAGCCGGCGGCGGGTGGCGGCCCGGTCGGCGGCCGGGCGGCGGTAGCGGGCGGTGTCGATGCCGTTGGGGATCAGCTCGACCCGGGCCGGCGGGACGCCCCAGGAGTGCAGCGTCTGGGCGACCTGCCGGGAGACCGCGACGGTGGTGCTGCCGAGCCGTTCGGCCGCCAGGTAGAGGCCCTTGACGCCGCGGGTGACCGGGCGGCCCTCGATCACCCCGGCGTGCAGCGAGTGCTCGGTGGAGACCACCGCGCGGACCCCGGCGAGCCGGGCCGCCAGCCGGCCGTACAGCTGCGCCCGGTACAGGTGGGTGTGCACCAGGTCGTAGCGGCCGGAGCGGACCAGCCGGACCAACCGGGGCAGCGCACCCAGGTCGCGGTTGCCGCGCATGCCGAGGTGGTGGACGGTCACCCCGTCGCCGCGCAGCGCGGCGGCGACCGTGCCGGGGTTGGTCAGTGCGACCACCTCGCACTGCTGGTGTGCGGGCAAGTGCCGTAGCAGCAACTGGAGCTGGCGCTCGGCGCCGCCCGAGGCGAGGCCGGTGACGATGTGCAGGACCCTCACGGCCGGGCCCCCCGCCGGGCGACCAGGGGGCTTCGGCGCAGCTCGGTGACGGTGTCGCGCAGCCGCTGCCGACCGCGTTTGGCGCGCAGCCGCCAGCCGCCGTCGCGGTCGCCGACGTAGCAGCGGGGCAGCGCGAAGCGGCCGGTGAGCGGGGAGTGCGCGATGGCGCAGGCGTAGTCGTAGCCGGCGTCGCGGACGGCCTGGGTGGCGGGCAGATCGACGGCGCCGTACGGGTAGCAGAAGCCGGTGACCGGGCCGCCGACCACCTCCTCCAGGAGGCGCCGGCTCTCCCGGGTCTGCACCGCCAGGACGTCGGCCGGCAGGCCGGGCAGCGCCTGGTGGCCGAGGCCGTGCGAGCCGATCTCCCAACCGGCGGCGGCGAGTTCGGTGACCTCCTGGACGGTGAGCAGCTGCTTGCGCGGCCCCTCGGTGTCCCAGCCGTTGTCCCGGCCGAGCAGGTCGGCGACCACGTACGCGGTGGCGGTGAAGCCGTACGCCTGGAGGATCGGCACGGCGTGGCGCGCGAAGTCCGCGTAGCCGTCGTCGAAGCTCAGCCCGACCAGCCTGTCGTCCCGGCCGGCGGCCCGGGCCCGCATCAGCTCGCGCACGGAGACGCCGCGCCGCCCGCGCCGGTGCAGCCAGGCGACCTGCTCGGCGAACCGCTCGGGGCTGACGGTCAGCTGGTACGGGTCCTCCTTCTCGACCGCCACCGAGTGGTACATCAGGATCCACGGCGAGGAGGAAGCGGGGCCGGACGGTTCGCCGAGCGGGCGGCGGCTCCTGGACAGCCGCGCCTTCGGCCCGGCGGAGTCGGTGTACGGGAGGTCGCCACGTGGTGCGGCTGCGGCCGGTACGGCCTGGCGGCGGACGCCCGCCTGGGTCGAACGGACGGTTCCCCGTTCATTGTCCATGGGGAAGCTTCCCTTCATCGGCGACGGTTGGCGGGTTCAGGGCCCGGGCCACGGCGAGGACCGGACCGCGCACCTCACGCGCGCCGAGGCCGGTGCCGAGGACGGCGAAGGCCAACGCCACGGTGAGGCCCCCGAGGAGGGTCGAGAGCAGGGGGCCGGTGGCCAGCCCGGCGACGGCGGCGCCGAGGGCGGTGGCGCCACCGGCGGCGGCCAGCAGCCGGGCGTGGCCGCCGAGCACCCGGCGCAGCCGCAGCGGGATGCCGCGCAGCACCAGGCCGTGCAGCAGCAGCGCGGCGGCGACGGTGATGCCGGCCGCGTTCCCGGCGGCGAGCCCGAGGGCGCCGAAGCGGGGGGTGGCGAGCAGGCTGACCACGACGGTGACACCGAGGCCGAGCAGCATCGCGGCGACCGGGAACCAGTCCAGCAGCCGGCGGCCGCCGTCCTCGGTTCCCGGATCGTCGGCCCGGCGGACCACCGGGCGCAGCGAGAAGTACGGGCGGATCATCACGCCGATCAGCGCCTGGGCGGGCAGGCCGAAGCTGTAGACCCGGATGACGGCGGCGGTGGCGGCGGTGTCCCGCGGGCCGAAGGCGCCGCGCTGGAAGAGCAGCGAGACCACCGAGGGGGCGCAGGCCATCAGGAAGGCGGTGCCGACCAGGACGACCGCCGCGGCCTGGCCGAGGTCCTTCTCGACGCGGTCCCGGGCGGCGGTGAGGTCCCCGGCCGCCAGCGCCCGGGCGACCAGCGGGAAGGTGACGGTGCAGATCAGGATGCCGGCCGTCATGGCCAGTTGGGAGACCTTGGCGGCGTAGTTGAGGTGCGAGATGGTGCCGGGCGGCAGCGCCGAGCCGAGGTAGCGCTCGACGAAGACCTGCGACTGCCGGGTCAGGGTGAACGCGGCCACCGGCAGCAGGGCGAACGGCATCAGCACCAGCGCCTTGCGGGAGCGGCGGGCGCGGCCCGCGCCGGGGGGCGATCCCGGGCCCGCGCCCTGGCGCAGCCGGCGCAGGAACGGGGCGACCAGCAGGCCGGCCATCAGCAGGCTGCCGAGCGCGACGCCGAGGGCGGCGGAGCGCACGCCCAGGAAGGACTGGCAGCCGAGCAGCACGGCGAGGATGCCGACGTTGTAGGCGACGTAGATGCCGGCCGGCGCGGTGAAGCAGTGGTGGGCGCGCAGCGCGGCGGCGAGGTAGCCGGCCACGCCGAACGGCAGCACGGTGATCGCGGTGATCCGGGTGCAGGTGACGGCGAGGCCGGGGTTGGCCAGGCCGGGGGCGAGCAGCTCGACCAGCTGCGGGGCGCCGAGGGCGGCGGCCAGCGCGAGCCCGCTGAGCGCGAGCAGCAGCCAGGGCAGGGTGGCGCGGACCAGTTGGCGGACCGGGTCGGGGGCGTCCGGGTCCTCCTCGCGCAGCACCAGGGCGAGCGCGAAGGCGGGCACCATGAGGAAGGACATGGCGTCCTCGATCAGCAGCGGCGCGGCCGTCTCCGGGACGGTCCAGGCGACCAGGAAGGCGTCGGTGCCCTGGTTGGCGCCGAAGTAGCGGGCCAGCAGGAGGTCGCGCAGCAGGCCGAGGCCGGAGCCGGCGGCGCTGAGGACGGCGGTGATGCCGAAGGCCTTGGCGAGGAAGCCGCGCCGGGGGGCCGGATCGGGCCCGGACGGCCGGCCGCCGGCGCGGACGCCGCGCGGGGCGGGCACGGCGGAGGCGAGGGCCGGCTGGTCGGTGGTCATCGCGGGTCGGCCTCCGCGACGCAGGCCCGGGCCGCGAGGCCGAGGACGACGGAGGTCAGCACGGTGGTGGTGCCACCGATGTCCGCGTACAGGAAGTCGACCAGCACCCAGGTGAGCAGGGCCAGGGCGGCGAGGGCCGGGCCGCGGGAGTGGCGCAGGCAGCCGAGCAGCAGGCCGAGGAAGAGCGCGGCGTAGGCGACGATGCCGATCAGGCCCTGCTCGCTGAGCACCAGGAAGTACATGTTGTGCGGGGAGAGCAGCGGTTCGCGCTGGAAGCCGATGGTGGAGTCGGCGGCGTCGCTGCCGGAGGAGAGCCGCAGCGGGGCGTGGCTGTCGCGCAGTTGCTGGAAGGCCTTGGGGCCGGCGCCGTGGACGGGGTGGTCCTGCCAGATCCGCCCGGCGGTGGACCACAGGTCGTAGCGGTCGGAGACGGACTGGTCGGGGGCCGCGGAGACGGAGCCGATCGAGCCGAGCCGCGCGGTGACGCCGGAGGCGCCGAGGCCGAGGCCGCCGACCAGGACGACCGCGCCGGCCAGGCCGAGGACGGCTCCGCGGACGGCGAGCCGGGCGTCGGCGCGCAGCAGCAGCACGGTGGCCGCGGCGGCGGTGGCGATCCAGCTGCCGCGGCTGAACGAGACGGCGAGCGGGAAGGCCAGGAAGGCGGCGGCCGCGAACATGGCGCGGCGCAGCCGGACGTCGCCGCCGGGGCGGCGCTCGGCGAGCGCCAGGGCCAGGGCGGCGAGCAGCCCGTAGCTGACGACCGTGGACATCGCCATGATGTCGAGGGCGCCGAAGGTGCCGACGGCCCGGATCGGCTGGCCGGTGTAGGAGGCGCCGGTCCGGGTGAGGTACTGGTGCGCGCCGACCACGCCCTGGATCAGCGCGGCGAGCACGAAGGAGCCGAGGACCAGCCGCTGGTCGACGCGGTCGCGCAGCGAGCAGAGCACCCCGGCCGGCACCAGGACGAACACCTGGGTGAGCCGGACGAAGCCGGTGAGGCTGGTGGCCGGGTCGATCGAGCCGACGGTGGCGACGGCGGCGGCGACCACGATGCCGCCGAACAGCACGCAGGTGGCGCGGCTGACGGCGGGCAGCCGCCCGCGCAGCAGGTTGAGCGCGGTGAGCGCGACCAGGGCCAGCGAGGCCACGTCGGCGGCGGTGACGTGAACGGCGGCGGCGACGTCCTTCTCGCCGGTGGGCACGCAGACCAGCAGGACGGTCGCCGCGGCGAGCAGGCTGGGCCGGTCCGCGAGCGCGGGCAGCGCCTTGCGTAACGCGAGCCGGGGGACGGCGGGAAGGGTCAGGGCCACGCGGGTCAGCTCCCGTCCGGGTGGAGCATCAGGACCGCGGTGCGGCACAGGATCTTGACGTCCTGCCAGAGGCTCCAGCTCTCGATGTAGCGGTTGTCGAACCGGGCCCGGTCCTCGATCGAGGTGTCCCCGCGCAGGCCGTTGACCTGGGCGAGGCCGGTCAGGCCGACCGGGACGCGGTGGCGGTCGGCGTACTCGGGGTAGGCCTGGCCGAACCGCATGACGAAGTAGGGGCGTTCCGGGCGCGGGCCGACCAGGCTCATGTCGCCGCACAGCACGTTCCACAGCTGCGGCAGCTCGTCCAGCGAGCTGCGGCGCAGCAGTCGGCCGACGGCGCCCATCCGGTGGTCCTGGGAGATGTTCCAGCGGGTCGCCGACTCGTGTTCGTTGCTCGGGCGCAGGGTGCGGAACTTGAGGACGGTGAAGACCTTGCCGTCCAGCCCGGTGCGCTGCTGGCGGAAGAGCACGCCGGGGCCGGTGTCGAAGCGGACGGCCAGCGCGCAGAGCACCAGGACGGGGGCGAGCAGCAGCAGGCCGAGCCCGGCGGCGGTGACGTCCAGGGCGCGCTTGGCGGCCCAGCCGGGGCGGCGCATCGCCGGGCTGCCGACCCGCAGGCAGGGGAAGCCCCACAGGTGGTCGGCTCCGGACAGCGGGCCGGCGGGCAGCGAGCCGTGCTCGCGCAGCGCGGGCACCAGCCAGACCTGGCAGCCGAGCCGGGCGGCGTCGCGCAGGGCGGCGGCGGTCTCGGCCTCGTCGGCGGCGCCGGCGGTGGCGACCACGTGGTGGATCCGGTGCCGGCGGACCTCGCGCTCCAGCACCTCGCGGCCGCCGAGGACGGGCAGGTCGGTGTCGCCGGCGAGCAGCGGCGGGTCGGCGTCGAGGAAGCCGACCGGGCGCATCCCGTACTCGCCGCGCTCGCTGAGGGCGGCGGCGACCCGGCGGCCGAGCCGGCCGGCGCCGAGCACCAGGACGGGGTTGGGGCGGCTGCGGCGGATCCGCCGGACCAGGTGGTAGAGCACGGCGCGGCCGACGGCGGCGATCAGCAGCTGGACGCCGAGCAGGACGGTGAGCCGGGCCGGGGTGGCCGGGCCGCAGTCGGGCCAGCGGCCGTCCAGACAGCCGGCCAGGGTGACGGCGAAGGCGGTGGCGACGACGGCCCGGACGGCCAGCGCGGGCAGTTCGTCCAGGACGGAGAGGGTGAGCCGGGTGCGGTAGAGGCCGCCGACCAGGTTGAGCACGAGCAGCAGGGGCAGGACGGCGGCGGCACCGAGCAGCGGCGCGAGCGGGACGGCGGGGTCGACGGCCCGGTTGGCGAGGCCGGTGGCGGTGCACAGCGCGATCGCGTCGACCTGGACCAGCGCGAGCGGCAGGGCGAGCCGGGAACGGACCGCCCCGCGGGGCCGGCGGGGCGGCGGCACCGTCCGGGTCCGGGCGGATCCGGCCGGACGGTCGAGCAGCCCGGTGCCGGGCCGCCGCGGGCCGGACAGGGACCGACCCGCTCGCGGCACGCTGTCGTGGTCAATGGTCATCAGCGCACGAACTCCCCTGCTGTGTGCCCGGGGTGACGGCGCCCCGGCACCGGATGGCGCGGAGCGGCCGTCCCGGCCCGGTGGGCGCGGTCCTGACAGCACCTGCTACCGCTGGCGGCTTTCGGTCCTCTCGCACCGGGCCCGGCCGCGCGGGGCGCGGCCATGAAGGGCTCAGTCGCGAATTCCCGGCGTGAAATCGAAACGAAGCAGGCGAAATCCGACAATACATAACCGGGCTGCGCAGGCTGGAAGTTGACTTGCCGTTTCATTCCAGCCGCCCATTAATAGGTATTTCGGATTTGACGCCTCGTCCCTATCCGGTTGAGGGTGCGAATACGACGGCGCCGGATCGGCGGGCATTCACGGCATGTGAAACGATCAGATCCGCTCTGGGACACGGGCCCGGCGCCGCCCGGCCGCCGGACCGGCACCCAGCAGATGGCGGTACAGCGCGTCCACCTGTTCGACCACCGTGCGGACGTCATGCCGGGCGACCACGTGATCGCGCAGCCGCGCCCCGCGCCGCTCACACTCGATCGAATCGGACAGCGCTTCCGCCATTCGGGTGGCGAGCGCGGTCACGTCCTCGGACGGCACCACCGCCCGCTCCCGCTCGGCCTGGGGCAGGCACTCCCGGGCGCCCGGCACGTCGGTCAGCAGCACCGGACGGGCCACCGCCATCGCCTCCAGCGGGGCCAGCGCCATGCCCTCCCAGCGCGAGGGCAGCACCACCAGGTCGGCCGCCGCCAGCCACGGCCTCGGATCCGGCACGTCCCCGACCAGCCGGACCCGGGACGGCTCGGCCGACTCCCGGACCAGATCCGCCAGCCGGTTCCCCTCGGGGCCGCCGCCGACCAGCGCCAGCCGGGCCTGCGGCACCGCCCGCAGCACCTCCGGCCAGGCCGCCAGCAGCACGTCCTGCCCCTTCTGCCGGCACAGCCGGCCGACGCAGACCGCGAGCGGGGCGTCCAGGTCCAGGCCCAGCGCGATCCGGGCCGCCCGGCGGTCGGCGGGTGCGTAGTGGCGGACGTCCACGCCGTTGGGCACCACCGCCCAGTCCGCGCTCACCCCGGCGGCGACGCCGTCGGCCCGCTCCTGGACGCTGACGCAGAGCAGGCGGTGCGCCCAGCGGCTGGCGAAGCGCTCCCAGTGCAGGGTGGCGGTGGCCAGCGGGCCCTCGACGGCGGCGAAGGACCAGGCGTGCGGCTGGAAGACGGTCGGCACCGCGCCGCGTACCGCCAGGCGGCCGGCCAGCCCGGCCTTGGCACTGTGCAGGTGGACCACGTCGGGCGCGGCCGCCCGGACGATCCGGCGCAGCCGCCACGCCTCGGCGGCGGTGCCCGGGCCCGGCGAGCGCCCGGCGGGCCAGTCATGGACCAACGCGCCCACGGCGGCGGCCTCCTCGGCCAGCCGGCCGCCGCCCGGGCAGGCGACCAGCACCCGGTGACCGGCCTCGCGCTGCCCCCGGACCAGATCGGCGACGACGCGGGCGACTCCGCCGTCCACGGGCTGTGAAATGTGAAGGATCGTCATATGCACGGCGGCGAGCCTAGGGTGGCTCGCCCGCGCCGGGCGGCCCTCGTCACCCGCAGGTGGCGGGCCGTCCACCCGTACGGCTTTCCGCTCGTACGGGTGGACGGGCCGCTCGAATTCCCGGGCGAATTGCCGCGGGAAAGGCGAACCCGGTGAACCCGGTGAACCCGGTGGACTCGCTGAACCCGGTGAACCCGGTGGACTCGCTGAACTCCGCGGACTCAGCGGACCTCGGCGGCCAGGTTGGCCAGCACCTGGTCGTGGATCCGGTTCAGGCCCTTCGGGGCGAAGGTCCGCTCGAAGAAGCCGCCGATGCCGCTCGCGCCCTGCCAGGTGGCCGAGACGGTGACCTTCGACCGGCCCTCGCCGGCCGCCGAGACGGTCCAGGTGATCACCATGCTGGAGTTGGCGTCCTTCTCCACCAGTTGGTCGGGCGAGGGCGCCGAGACGGTGAACAGGCAGTCCCGCACGCGCTTCTCGGTGGCCTGCAGCTTCCAGTGCACCTGGGTGCCGGCGCCGGTGCCGCCGACCCGGACCTCGTACTCGCTGTACTGCGGGGGCAGCAGCTTCGGGCGGGTCACCTGGTAGTCGGCCAGCGCCTCGTACACCCGCTCGGGGGCGGCGTCGTAGTCCCGCTCGGTGGTGGCCTGCACCTGTCCCATGGCCTTGCTCTCCTCGTCCGTTTGGTCTTCCGATTCTCACCGGCAAGCCAATCACAGCGCCGGGGGCGCAGGCCGACCGGACGGCCCGCAGAGGTGGCGGGGCGGCGGGATAGGGTGGCCGGTGTGCTCGATCTGGTGACAGCAGTGCGCTACGTCGACCCGCTGCGGTCCGGCGGTTCCGTCCCCGGTGTGGTGGAGACCGACGACCTGGGAACCTACGTGGTCAAGTTCACCGGCGCCGCGCAGGGCCGCAAGGCGCTGGTCGCGGAGGTGATCGTCGGCGAGCTGGCCCGGCGGCTCGGCCTGCGCGTCCCCGAGCTGCGGCTGGTGGACTTCGATCCGGCCGTCGCCGCGGACGAGCCCGACACCGAGATCCAGGACATGCTCAAGGCCAGCGGCGGCCTCAACCTCGGGATGGACCTGCTGCCCGGCGCGCGGGACTACCGGCCGGGCATGATCCCGGTGGACTCCGCCGAGGCCGGGCGGGTGGTCTGGCTGGACGCCCTCACCGGCAACGTCGACCGCACCGTCCACAACCCCAACCTGGTGGTCTGGCACGGACGGCTCTGGCTGATCGACAACGGCGCCGCGCTGATCTTCCACCACCGCTGGGCCACCGCCGAGGCGGCGGTCGGCAAGCGCTACGACCTCAGCGCGCACGCGCTGGGCGGCGCGGCCCCGGACGTCCGGCTGGCCGACGAGGAGCTCGGCCCGCTGGTCACCGTCGGCCTGCTGGAGGAGGTGCTGGCGCTCGTCCCGGACGAGTGGCTGGCCGACGAGCCCGGCTTCGACTCGGTGGCCGCCGTCCGGCACGCCTACGTGACCCACCTGGCCGCCCGGGTGGTGCTCTCCGCGCAGTGGCTCCCGGAGGGCTTCGCCACCCCCGAGCAGCTGCGCGAGGCCGAACGCCGCCGGGAGGCCCGGACGCGGGCCGGCCGGCCCGCCTGGCTCCGGGAAGTCCCGGACCTGCACGGCAAGCCGTCGGTGGAGACGGGCTGGGACCAGCACGTCGAATGAGTGGGCCGGGGCCCGCCCGTGGAAGTCAGCAGGGCGGGGCCCGGGCACGGAGGCCCGGAAACGACCGGGGAGCGGACCCGGATGGGCCCGCTCCCCGGCTCAGTGTTCAGGTGTCGCCGTGGTCAGCGCGTCAGCGCCACCACTGGACCGCCTTCTCGGCGTTGATGATGCCCGCGCCGTAGAAGCCGTTGTCGTCCGCGCCGCCCTCGCAGGTGGCCTTGTACGCGCCGGTGCCGCCCGGGTTGTACTCGCCGGTCGGGCAGGGGTGCGACTCCGCCTGGTTGGTGAGCAGCTCGGTCAGCTCGTCCGGGTTGGCCCACGGGAAGGTGCTGGCGAGCAGCGCGACCACGCCGACGACGTGCGGGGTGGCCATCGAAGTGCCCTGCATGTAGCCGTACTTGTTGCCCGGGATGGTGGAGAGGATCCGGCCGTCCTTGTCCGGGGTGTCCGGGAGCTGGTAGCGGCGGTCGCCACCCGGCGCGGCGACGGTCACGACGCCCTTGCCGTAGCTGGAGTAGTACGCCTTGTCGCCCTTGACGCCCACCGAGGAGACGGCGATGACGCCGGGCAGCTCGGTCGGCAGCGACAGGCAGTCGTTGGTGACCGGGCGGGTCACCTTGGTGGTGTCGTCCGGGCTGGCGACGTCAACGGTCTTGTGCGCCAGGTCGATGTTCTCGTTGCCCGCCGCGGCGACGTTGAGGACGCCCTTGCGCTGCGAGAACGAGACCGCCTTGCGGACGGCGGCGCTGATCGCGGCCTGGTCCTTGTCGTTCGGGCAGTTGAACATCCACGGGTCGACGTAGTAGCTGTTGTTGGTCACCTTGAACTGGTGCTCACCGGCCCACACGAAGCCGCAGATCGCGTACTCGGGGTAGATGAACCCGCCGTCGTCGACGACCTTGACCGCGGCCAGCTTCACGTTCGGGGCGATGCCGACGACGCCCTTGCCGTTCTTGGCGGCGCCGATCGTGCCGGCCACGTGGGTGCCGTGGTCGCTGGTGGTGGGCTGCCAGGACTTCCAGTCGGTGTTCGGCTTGCCGCCGTCGATGCAGGAGACCGACTGCGAGGCGTCCACGTTGGCGGCCAGGTCCTCGTGCGTCGCGTCGATACCGGAGTCCAGCACGCCGACGGTGACGTTGCGGCTGCCGAGCGAGAGCTTGTGCGCCTTGTCGACACCGATCTGGCGCATGTCCCACTGGTTGGCCTCGTACGGCTCCTGACCGGCGGCGGGCGCGGCGGAGGGCTCGGCGGCGACGTCGGCCTTGGCCTGGTCGGCGGCGGTGATGCCCTTGGTGCGGCTGGCACCGACGGAGTCGACGCCCTTGGCCTGACGCAGCTTCTGCGCGAACGCGGTGTCGTCCGAGCGGGCGATGACGACGCCGATCTGCTCGTACGAGTACACCACCGAGCCGCCGAGGGCGGTGATCGCCTTCTCGACCTTCTGCACCTGGCCGTGGTTGGCCTTGGTGTTGACGACGTAGCTGAGCAGCGGACCGGTCGTCGAGCCCGCCGAGGGGGCCGCGACGGCGGTGCCGGCCGGGAGCGCGAGGGCGCCGGCGGTGGCGAGCACGAGGCCCACCGCCGCGAACCGGGTCCGGCTGATCCGAGGAACTCTCATAGGGGTTGGCCCTCCCGAGTCGTCATGCGGCAGCTGCGGTGTGGCAGGTGCGCCTGGAATGATCGGGACGCTAATGAATATTCGCTGATAAGCGCAAGAGGTAGTCATCTAATCGTCACATGTTGGCCAACATCGGAACCGAGGAGTCCGGAGGCCCAACATGTCAACAGAATTGAAGAGTGTTAAAAAGTGATGGTCCGCCGACGTGCTACGGTGCGCCGGGCAGTGAGTACAGCGTCCGGGCGTTGTCGGCGGCGACCAGCCGGGCCAGCCGCTGCGCGTCCGCCGCCGAACAGGCGCCACCCGCCTGCCAGTCGGCCAGCACCGCCCCCAGTCCGTACCGGAACTGGGCGGCGCCCACCAGGTACAACTCGGGCAGCCCGTACGCGTCGGTGGAGAACAACAGCTTGCCGAACGGCGCCAGTTCCAGCATCTCGCCCAGCACCGCAGCCACCCGCGGGCCGGTGTAGGAGGCGGTCAGCCCGAGGTCGGTGTACACCGTCGGGAAGGCCTGGGCCAGCCACCCGGCCTGGCGGTGGTACGGGTAGCAGTGCAGCAGCACCAGCGGGACGCCGCTCGGCTCGGCGCCGCGCACGAAACCGGTCAGCAGCGACGGATCGGCCCGGTGCAGGGTGAGGTCGGGATCGCCGAAGCCGGTGTGGAGTTGGAGCGGCAGGCCCAGCCCGGCACAGACGTCCACGGCCGTCCAGAGCAGGTGGTGCAGCAGCACCGGATCGGCCAGCCGGCCCCGCCCGCCGCGCAGCCAGGCGCCGGCCGCGGCCACCACGGCCGCCCGCGCGGGCCGTTCGGCGGGGGCGGCCAGGCCGTGCCGGTAGGCGAGCACCGACTTGACCGCGACCGCACCCGCGGCGGCCGCCGCCAGCGCCTCCCCGACGGCCTGCGGCCAGGACTCGGCCGGGCCCGCCACCGCCTCGGCCACCGACTCCAGCCGGACCACCTCGTGCACCACCGCCCCGGCGACCGCGGCGAGTTCGCCGAGCGGCAGCAGCGGAAGGCCCGCGGCGGCGGTCAGCCCGGTGTCCACCAGGCAGGTGTCCAGCCCGGCCGCGGCCAGCAGCCGACGGGTGGCCTCGGCGCCGCCCAGCTCCCGCCGCCGGGCCAGGTAGTCGGCGGCCGGGGCGTGCGCGGGCAGGCCGAGGACGGGCGGGCACCAGCGCCGGACGGCCAGGCCGAGCGCGCTGTCGAAGGGCGAACAGCCGGGTGCGGGCGGCCGGTCGGACTCGGTGAGCAGCCCGGCCAGGGCGTCGTCGGCGAGGTCGGCCGCCACCACGCTGTGGCAGTGGTGGTCGACCAGCGCGGGCACCGCCGGGGCCCCGGCGTGCACCGGTCAGTACCGCCAGCGGGTGGCGGCGACCAGTTGCTCGGGGGTGGCGGCGGCGTACTGCTCGCCCTCCGCCCGGCGCACCGCCAGTACCGCCTCGTACAGCGGCCCGCCGAGCGCCTCGCGCAGCACCGACGAGCGCTCGTACGCGGCCAGCGCCTGCGCCGGTCCGGTCGGCAGCCGGGGCACCGCGCCGGGTTCGGCGGCGGCCGGGTCGCCGGTGAACTCCGGTGGCAGCTCCAGGTGTTGGTCGAGGCCGGAGAGACCGGCGGCGAGCACCGCGCCGACCGCCAGGTACGGATTGGCGCTGGCGTCGAAGCACTTGACCTCGGCGTTGGCGGCGTCGGCCCGCTCCCCCGTGGAGCCCGTCACCAGGCGCAGCGCGGCCTCGCGGTTCTCCAGGCCCCAGCACTGGTAGGCGCCGGCCCAGTGCGAGGGCACCAGCCGCAGGTAGCCGGCCGGGCTGGAGCAGCCCAGCACCAGGAGTTCGGGCAGCGCGCCGAGCACCCCGGCGAGGAAGCCCTCGGCCTCGGCGGTCAGGCCGTGCGGGCCGGGGCCGCCGTGGCCGAGGTTGCGGCCGTCCCGCCAGAGGCTCAGGTGCAGGTGCCCGCCGTTGCCGACCGCGCCGGGCTCGACCACGGGGGCGAAGGAGACCCGCAGGCCGTGCCGGGCGGAGACGGCCCGCACGGTGTGCCGGACCAGGACGGAGGTGTCGGCGGCGCCGACCGGGCCCTCGGGGGCCACCGAGACCTCGAACTGGCCCGGGGCGTACTCGGGGTGGATCTGCAGGACGGTCAGCCCCTGCTCGCCGAGGGCGCGCAGGACGTCCCGCAGGTAGTCGGTGAGGTCGGTGAGCCGGTGCATCCCGTACGCGGGGCCGTGCGTCGGGTACTGCGGCTCGTCCTGCGGGCCGCCGGCGAGGGCGACCACCCACTCGACCTCGATGCCGGCCCGCAGGGTCAGCCCGCGCTCGGCGGCCGCGGCCTCCATCCGGCGGGCGAA
The DNA here is from genome assembly GCF_042720345.1 of Kitasatospora sp. NPDC058478. NCBI lineage: Bacteria > Bacillati > Actinomycetota > Actinomycetes > Kitasatosporales > Streptomycetaceae > Kitasatospora > Kitasatospora sp. NPDC058478. Next base: position 59,373 of record NZ_JBHXML010000029.1, read on the forward strand.
CAGCCGCTGGCAGCCGGGGTGCGGGGTGCCGGCCTGGGTGTGCCGGTCCCCCGGGGCCCAGGCCCAGCCGGGCTGGGCGGCCAGCGGGACGACCCGGTCGAGGTCGGGGTAGAGCCGCAGGTCCCCGGTGGGGCCGCCGGTGCTCGGGCTGGTGGTGATGCCGTCGTCGGCGAGGAAGACGTCGAAGCAGGGTGCGGTACCGACGCCCCACTGCGCGGCGTGCACCAGGGCGCCCAGCGGGACGGCCTTGACCCGGGTGATGCCCGCGTTGTCCACCCAGGTGACGGCCACCGCGTCGACGGCGGCGGTGCGCAGCCGGTCGACGGCGGCCTCGGCCTGTTCGACGCGCGCGGCGCGCGGGGGCAGCGTGACGGCGGCGAGGTGCCCGCCGAGGCCTCCGGCCGGGCCGGTGGAGCCGGAGGCGGACGCGGCGGGGCCGGCGGCGGTTCCGAGGGTCATGCCCCCATGCTGCCCCGCCCGCCGCGGCCGGGTAACTCCCCTATCGGGTGGTCCCCGTGGACGCCCGTCCGCCCGTTCACCCGTTCGGGCCGCCGCCGGACCCCGCCCCGCCGTCCGGATGCCTTTTGTGACGCCCGCACCCCTTCCTACTCGCGGGTAGCTTCGCTACAGTGGCCGGACGCACCACCGCCGGGCTACGGGAGCCGCACCGGCGGGGGCCTGCGGTCGCCGTGTCCACGGCGGGCGCGCGGTGCGTCATTCACCGGCCGGCGCCGCGAACCGCGGCGGGCCGGGTCTCCTTCCTCGTATCAGAGCCGCTTCCTTTCACCCTTGAGCGCCTGAGCACCACGGCACACCCCTCAGTTCGGCCGGAGCGGACCGGCCGCCGGGGCCGTGTGCCGGAACCCGTCATCTCCCCAGCCCCGCGCGCGGACCCTCCCCCGGCGGCGGCCGCCCCCGCCGCACGCGCGGGCGCGGCGGCCCGCCCGCCGGGGCGTGCGCGGGCCCTTCAGGACTAGGAGTCAGGACAGATGGAGCGTCCCTTTTCCACGGTCGCCGTCGTCGGCCTCGGCACGATGGGTGCCGGTGTCGCGGTGGCCGTCGCCAGGAGCGGCCGCCGGGTGATCGGCATCGAGGCCACCGAGGACTCTGCCGCCCGGGCACTGGCCCGGATCGAGGAGGCGACCGCGCACGCGGTCGACCGGGAGCGGATCACCGCCGGGGAGCGCACCGCGCTGCTGGCGCTGATCTCGGTCGGCCACGAGCTGTCGGCCGCCGCCGGGGCCGAGCTGGTGGTCGAGGAGGTGCCCGAGCAGCTGGAGCTGAAGCGGGAGCTCTTCGCCGAGCTGGACCGGATCTGCCCGGCGGGGACGGTGCTGGCCACCGGCACCACCGCGCTCTCGGTGACCCGGATCGCCGCCGCGACCGCCCGCCCGGAGCGGGTGCTGGGCCTGCACTTCTTCAACCCGGTGCACAGCATGAAGCTGGTCGAGGTGGTCCGCACGGTGCTGACCTCCCCGCAGGTCGCCGAGGACGCCGCCGCGTTCGCCCGGGACCTCGGCAAGGAGCCGGTGGCGGCCGGCGACCGGGCCGGCTTCGTGGTCAACGGCCTGCTGTTCGCGTACCTGAACCAGGCCGCCGCGATGTACGAGTCCAAGTACGCCTCCCGGGAGGACATCGACGCCGCGATGCGGCTCGGCTGCGGCCTGCCGATGGGCCCGCTGGCGCTGCTCGACCTGATCGGCGTGGACACCGCGCGGACCGTCCTGGAGGCGATGTACGAGCAGTCCCGGGACCGCCTGCACGCGCCCGCCCCGATCCTCGGCCAGCTGGTCGCGGCCGGGCTGCTGGGCCGCAAGTCCGGCCGCGGCTTCTACACCTACGAGGCGCCCGGCTCGTCCAGGGCCGTCGACGCGGCGACCGGCCCGGCGCGGCCCGCGGTGGCGGGCCGGGAGGTCCGCACGGTCGGCGTCTGCGGCTCGGGCACCATGGCGACCGGCATCGCCGAGGTCTTCGCCAAGGCCGGCCGCCCGGTGCTGCTGGCCGCCCGCAGCCAGGAGAAGGCCGACCGGGCCAAGGCGCAGCTGGCGAAGTCGCTGGCGCGCGCGGTCGACCGGGGCCGGCTGAGCGCGCAGGCGCGGGACGCCGCGCTGGCGCTGGTCACCCCGGTCGGCCAGTACGCCGAACTGGCCGACGTGGACCTGGTGATCGAGGCGGTGGCCGAGGACCTGGCGGTCAAGCGCGAGCTGTTCGCCACCCTGGACAAGATCGTCAGGCCGGGCGTGGTGCTCGCCACCACCACCTCCTCGCTGCCGGTGATCAGCTGCGCGACCGCCACCTCGCGGCCGCAGGACGTGATCGGCATGCACTTCTTCAACCCGGCGCCGGCCATGAAGCTGGTCGAGGTGGTCTCCACCGTGCTGACCGCGCCGGACGTCACCGCGACCGTGCTGGAGCTGACCGCCGAGGTCCGCAAGCACCCGGTGGAGTGCGGCGACCGGGCCGGCTTCATCGTCAACGCGCTGCTCTTCCCCTACCTGAACGACGCGGTGCGGATGCTCCAGGAGCACTACGCGACGGTGGACGACATCGACACCGCGATGAAGCTGGGCTGCGGCTACCCGATGGGCCCGTTCGAGCTGTTGGACGTGGTCGGCCTGGACGTCTCGCTGACCATCGAGCAGGTGCTGCACCAGGAGTTCCGCGAGCCGGGCCTGGCGGCCGCACCGCTGCTGGAGCACCTGGTCGCCGCCGGCTGCCTGGGCCGCAAGACCGGCCGCGGCTTCCGCGACCACGCGCGCCGGTGACCACGCCAGCTGCCGGGGGCGCCGCCGCGCGCGAGGCGGCGCCGCCCGGGGCCGGGCCGTCCGCGGCCGGGTCGGGCCCGGTCAGACCGGGCTGGAGCCCGGGGACGGTGTCCGCGCGCTGGCCCAGACCGGCCGTCACCGGCCCGGTCGCACCGGTCCGTCGGGGAAGGGCCGCGGCCGAACCGCCGGGGCCGTGTAGCGTTCCGGACATGGATCGGGTTCAGTCAGCCACCCCGCAGCACTCCGCCGGACCGCGCGGCGCCGACCGGACGGCCTCCTCGACCGGGGGCACCGGGCCGGAAGGGGGGCCGGGCAGCCGCCGGGCGGCGGCGCAGCGCCAGCAGATGCGTCAGGACCTGGCCACGGCCGCGATGGAGCTGTTCTCCTCGCAGGGCTACGAGGAGACCACGGTCGACCAGATCGCGGCCGCCGCCGGGGTGGCCCGGCGGACCTTCTTCCGGTACTTCCGGTCGAAGGAGGAGGCGATCTTCCCGGACCACGACGACACCCTCGTCCGGGTGGCCGACCTGCTGGCCAGCGCCGAGCCGGAGGAGCACCCGCTGGACGTGGTCTGCCGCGGCATCAAGGAGGTGCTGCGGATGTACGCCTCGACGCCGGGGGTGTCGGTCGCGCGGTACCAGCTGATCCGTCAGGTCCCGGCGCTGCGCGAGCGGGAGATCGCCGTGGTGGCCCGGTACGAGCGGCTGTTCACCCGGTACCTGCTGGGCCGCTTCGACACCGGCGAGTCCATCCCGTCGGGCTGGCAGCGCGGCGGCGAGGACGACTCGATGCTGGCCGAGGTGTCGGCGGCGGCGGTCGTCGCGGCGCACAACCACGTGCTGCGGCGCTGGCTGCGGGCCGGCGGGCGCGGGGACGTGGAGGCGCAGCTGGACCACTCCTTCGAGGTGATCCGGCGGACCTTCTGGGCCGCCAGCACGCCGGGTGCCAGACGCCGCGGCTCCCTGGTGGCACCGGGTGCCAATGGGGCTCCCGGTGACGTGCTGGCCGAGAGCGCACTGAGTGCCAGTCCTGGAGGTGAGGTGCTCATCACAGTCGCCCGGACGGACGCTCCGCTAGACGTGGTGGTGGACAGCATCCGGGCCGCACTGAGTGGCGCCAGGGAGTCCTGAGGTCACCATCTAGCCAGGTCAGAGCGATATCGAGGGCCCGCGTCGAGCAGTCGGCGCGGGCCCTTTCGGCGTCCGCCGCAGCGCGTTCGAGGGCCGCTCCAGGGCGCCGGAATTCGTGACACCCGGTGTCTTTACGAGTGGCACAGGGTGCCACTACCTTGTTACTCACCAGTCGCGGCGCCGCGGCTCCCCACCTCGGCGCGCCGTCGTCCGGCGTTCCCACACCCCGGGAGCAGTGCGCGTTCGGCCCGGTCCACCCCGGGCGCCCAGCCCGACCACCACCACCCACCTCAGCGAAGCCGGTGTCCGCTCCCGGCTACCCCAGACGCCCTGTGCCCTCACACAGGTACGCCTTCGGAGGCAGCCATGCAGGAAATCCTCGACGCGATCCTCAGCAACGACGCCACGTCGGAGGACTTCGCCGCCGTCAAGCTTCCCGAGTCCTACCGAGCGGTGACGCTCCACAAGGACGAGGAGCAGCTGTTCGCGGGCCTCGACAGCCGCGACAAGGACCCCCGCAAGTCCCTTCACCTCGACGAGGTCGCCCTGCCCGAGCTGGGCCCCGGCGAGGCCCTGGTCGCCGTCATGGCCAGCGCGGTGAACTACAACACCGTCTGGAGCTCGATCTTCGAGCCGGTCTCCACCTTCTCCTTCCTGGAGCGCTACGGCCGACTGTCGCCGCTCACCAAGCGCCACGACCTGCCGTACCACGTCCTCGGCTCCGACCTCGCGGGCGTGGTGCTGCGCACCGGCGCCGGCGTCAACGCCTGGAAGCCCGGCGACGAGGTCGTCGCGCACTGCCTCTCCGTCGAGCTGGAGTCCCCGGACGGCCACAACGACACGATGATGGACCCGGAGCAGCGCATCTGGGGCTTCGAGACCAACTTCGGCGGGCTGGCCCAGATCGCCCTGGTGAAGACCAACCAGCTGCTGCCCAAGCCCAAGCACCTCACCTGGGAGGAGGCCGCCTCCCCCGGCCTGGTCAACTCCACCGCGTACCGCCAGCTGGTCTCGCGCAACGGCGCCGGCATGAAGCAGGGCGACAACGTGCTGATCTGGGGCGCCAGCGGCGGCCTCGGCTCGTACGCCACCCAGTACGCGCTGGCCGGCGGCGCCACCCCGATCTGCGTGGTCTCCAACGACCAGAAGGCCGGGATCTGCCGCGCCATGGGCGCCGAGGCGATCATCGACCGCTCCGCCGAGGGCTACCGGTTCTGGAAGGACGAGCACACCCAGGACCCGCGCGAGTGGAAGCGCCTGGGCGCGAAGATCCGCGAGTTCACCGGCGGCGAGGACGTCGACATCGTCTTCGAGCACCCGGGCCGGGAGACCTTCGGCGCCTCGGTGTACGTCACCCGCAAGGGCGGCACCATCGTCACCTGCGCCTCCACCTCCGGCTTCATGCACCAGTACGACAACCGCTACCTGTGGATGTCGCTCAAGCGCATCGTCGGCTCGCACTTCGCCAACTACCGCGAGGCCTTCGAGGCCAACCGCCTGATCGCCAAGGGCAAGATCCACCCGACCCTGTCCAAGGTCTACTCCCTGGAGGAGACCGGCCAGGCCGCCCTCGACGTGCACCACAACAAGCACCAGGGCAAGGTCGGCGTGCTCTGCCTGGCGCCGGAGGAGGGCCTGGGCGTGCGCGACCACGCGCTGCGCGAGCTGCACCTGCCGGCGATCAACCGCTTCCGGAACGTCTGAGGCCCATCCGATGACCGATCAGCACGAGCGCGACCGCCCCTGGCTGATGCGCACCTACGCCGGGCACTCCACCGCGAGCGACTCCAACGCGCTCTACCGGCGGAACCTGGCGAAGGGCCAGACGGGCCTGTCCGTCGCCTTCGACCTGCCGACCCAGACCGGCTACGACTCCGACCACCTCCTCGCCCGCGGCGAGGTGGGCCGGGTCGGCGTCCCGGTCGGCCACGTCGGCGACATGCGCACCCTGTTCGACGGCATCCCGCTCGAACAGACCAACACCTCCATGACGATCAACGCCACCGCGATGTGGCTGCTGGCGCTCTACCAGGTGGTCGCCGAGGAGCAGGGCGCCGACATCGCCAAGCTCACCGGCACCACCCAGAACGACATCGTCAAGGAGTACCTGTCGCGCGGGACGCACGTCTTCCCGCCCGGCCCCTCGGTGCGCCTGATCACCGACATGATCGCCTACACCGTCGGCCGCATCCCCAAGTGGAACCCGATCAACATCTGCAGCTACCACCTGCAGGAGGCCGGGGCCACGCCCGTCCAGGAGATCGCCTACGCGATGTGCACCGCCATCTCGGTGCTCGACGCCGTCCGCGACTCCGGCCAGGTGCCGGCCGAGCGGATGGGCGAGGTGGTCGCCCGGATCTCCTTCTTCGTCAACGCCGGCGTGCGCTTCGTCGAGGAGATGTGCAAGATGCGCGCCTTCGCCCAGCTGTGGGAGAAGGTCACGCTGGAGCGCTACGGCGTCCAGGACCCGAAGCAGCGCCGCTTCCGCTACGGCGTCCAGGTCAACTCGCTCGGCCTGACCGAGGCCCAGCCGGAGAACAACGTCCAGCGGATCGTCCTGGAGATGCTGGCCGTCACCCTCTCCAAGGACGCCCGCGCCCGCGCCGTCCAACTGCCCGCCTGGAACGAGGCGCTGGGCCTGCCCCGGCCCTGGGACCAGCAGTGGTCGCTGCGGATCCAGCAGGTGCTGGCCTACGAGTCGGACCTGCTGGAGTACGGCGACCTCTTCAACGGCTCCGAGGTGATCGAGGCCAAGACCGCCGACCTGCTGGCCGGCGCCGAGGCGGAGATCGCCAAGGTGCTGGCGATGGGCGGGGTCATTCCCGCCGTGGAGTCCGGCTACCTGAAGTCCAACCTGGTCTCCTCGCACGCCGCGCGGCGGGCCCGGATCGAGTCCGGCGAGGACAAGATCGTCGGCGTCAACTGCTTCGACACCACCGAGGAGAGCCCGCTCACGGCCGACCTCGACACCGCCATCATGGTCGTCGACCCGGCCTCCGAGCAGTCCGTGCTCGCCGCCCTGGAGGCCTGGCGCGGACAGCGCGACGAGGCCGCCGTCCAGACCGCGCTGGCCGAGCTCAAGGCCACCGCGGCCACCGACGCCAACCTGGTGCCGGCCACGCTCGCCTGCGCCCGGGCCGGCGTCACCACCGGCGAGTGGGCCTTCGCCCTGCGCGAGGTCTTCGGCGAGTACCGCGCGCCCACCGGCGTCGGCGGCGCCCCGGTCGCGGTGGCCGCCGAACCCGGCGGGGAACTGGCCGCGGTGCGCGCCGCCGTCGCCGCCACCGCCGAGGAACTGGGCTCCGGCAAACTGCGCCTGCTGGTCGGCAAGCCCGGCCTGGACGGACACTCCAACGGCGCCGAGCAGATCGCCGTCCGGGCCCGCGACGCCGGGTTCGAGGTGGTCTACCAGGGCATCCGGCTGACCCCCGAGCAGATCGTCTCCGCCGCCGTCGCGGAGGACGTGCACTGCGTGGGCCTGTCGATCCTCTCCGGCGCCCACTGCGAGCTGGTGCCCGACGTCCTGCGCCGGCTGCGCCGGGCCGGGGTGCAGGATGTCCCGGTGATCGTGGGTGGCATCATCCCGGCAGCGGACGGCGAGGCCCTCAAGGCCGCCGGCGTCGCCGCCGTGTTCACCCCGAAGGACTTCGGCATCACCACCATCATCGGCCGGATCGTGGACGAGATCCGGCTCGCCAACAAGCTCCAGCCCTGGACGCCCGCACCCGCGCCCACCAGCTGACCACTGGGAAGGAACCGACCCACCCTCATGGCTACCGTCAACCGTCTGCGCCCGCGCCGCTCCTGCCTCGCCGTGCCCGGCAGCAACCCGCGCTTCCTGGAGAAGGCCCAGGGCCTCCCCGCCGACCAGGTCTTCCTCGACCTGGAGGACGCCTGCGCCCCCCTCGTCAAGGAGAGCGCCCGCCACCACATCGTCGACGCGCTCAACAACGGCGACTGGGGCGGCAAGACCCGCGTCGTCCGGGTCAACGACTGGACCACCCACTGGACCTACCGCGACGTGATCACCGTCGTCGAGGGCGCCGGCCCCAACCTCGACTGCATCATGCTGCCCAAGGTCCAGGACGCCGAGCAGGTCAAGGCGCTCGACCTGCTGCTCACCCAGATCGAGAAGACCATGGGCTTCGAGGTCGGCCGGATCGGCATCGAGGCACAGATCGAGAACGCCAAGGGCCTGGTCAACGTCGACGCCATCGCCGAGGCCTCGCCCCGGCTGGAGACCATCATCTTCGGCCCCGCCGACTTCATGGCCTCCATCAACATGAAGTCCCTGGTGGTCGGCGAGCAGCCGGCCGGCTACCCGGCCGACGCCTACCACTACATCCTGATGCGCATCCTGATGGCCGCCCGCGCCAACGACCTCCAGGCCATCGACGGCCCGTACCTGCAGATCCGCAACCAGGAGGGCTACCGCGAGGTCGCCCGGCGCGCCGCCGCCCTCGGCTTCGACGGCAAGTGGGTGCTCCACCCCGACCAGGTCGGCGCCGCGAACGAGATCTTCTCGCCCTCCCAGGAGGACTACGACCACGCCGAGCTGATCCTCGACGCCTACGACTGGTGCACCTCCGAGGCGGGCGGCGCCAAGGGCTCCGCGATGCTCGGCGACGAGATGATCGACGAGGCCAGCCGCAAGATGGCCCTGGTCATCGCCGGCAAGGGCCGGGCCGCCGGCCTGGAGCGCACCACCAAGTTCGAGATCCCGGAAAGCTGAGGCCCGCCGCGATGCAGTTCGGACGCACCTACGAGGAGTTCGAGGTCGGCGCGGTCTACAAGCACTGGCCCGGCAAGACCGTCACCGAGTACGACGACCACCTCTTCTGCCTGCTCACCATGAACCACCACCCGCTCCACCTGGACACCAACTACGCCGAGCGGACGACGGACTTCGGCAGGAACGTGGTGGTGGGCAACTACATCTACTCGCTGCTGCTGGGCATGTCCGTCCCGGACGTCTCCGGCAAGGCCATCGCCAACCTGGAGATCGAGTCGCTGCGGCACGTCGCACCGACCTTCCACGGCGACACCCTCTACGGCGAGACCACCGTGCTCGACAAGTGGCCGTCCAAGTCCAAGGACGACCGCGGCATCGTGTACGTCGAGACCAAGGGGTACAAGCAGGACGGCACGGTCGTCTGCATCTTCCGCCGCAAGGTGATGGTGCCGACCGGGACGTACATCAAGGAGCGCGGCGGCGAGCAGCCCGGCCGCCCGACTCCCCTTTCCTAGGGCCCCGGATTCCCTAGGCCCCGGGATCTCCCCAGACCCCGGAGGGGCCGGCCGCCGTCATCGGCCGACCCCCACCCGGAACGGGGGCCCTGCTGCCGCAGCCACGCCGGCAGGGCCCCCGGCAATCCCCCCCCCCCGCCCCCTCAAACCTTTCGGAGCCGCACGATGGGACGCCTGGCACAGACCGACGGCCTCACCGAGATCCAGCGGGACATCCTCGCCACCGTGCGGGATTTCGTCGACAAGGAGATCATTCCGGTCGCGACCGAGCTGGAACACAAGGACGAGTACCCGACCGCCATCGTCGAGGGGATGAAGCAGCTCGGCCTCTTCGGCCTCACCATCCCCGAGGAGTACGGCGGCCTCGGCGAGTCGCTGCTCACCTACGCCCTGGTGGTCGAGGAGATCGCCCGCGGCTGGATGAGCGTGTCCGGCATCGTCAACACCCACTTCATCGTGGCGCACATGATCAACGCCCACGGCACCCAGGAACAGAAGGACCACTTCCTGCCGAAGATGGCCGCCGGGGAAATCCGCGGCGCGTTCTCGATGTCCGAGCCCGGCCTCGGCTCCGACGTTTCGGCCATCTCCACCAAGGGCGTCAAGGACGGGGAGTTCTACGTCCTCAACGGCCAGAAGATGTGGCTCACCAACGGCGGCACCTCCACCCTCGTCGCGGTCCTGTGCAAGACCGACGAGGGCGGCAGCACCCCGTACAAGAACATGACCACCTTCCTGATCGAGAAGACCCCCGGATTCGGCCCGAACCCGACCGTCCCCGGCCTCACCGTGCCCGGGAAGATCGAGAAGATGGGCTACAAGGGCGTCGACACCACCGAACTGGTCCTCCAGGACGTCCGGATCCCGGCCGACCGCATCCTCGGCGGCGTCCCCGGGCGCGGCTTCTACCAGATGATGGACGGCGTCGAGGTCGGCCGCGTCAACGTCGCCGCCCGCGGCTGCGGCGTCGCCCGCCGCGCCTTCGAACTCGGCATCTCCTACGCCCAGCAGCGCTCCACCTTCGGCAAGAAGATCGCCGAGCACCAGGCCATCCAGTTCAAGCTCGCCGAGATGGCCACCAAGGTCGAGGCCGCCCACCAGATGATGGTCATGGCCGCCCGCAAGAAGGACGGCGGCGAGCGCAACGACCTCGAGGCCGGCATGGCCAAGTACCTCGCCTCCGAGTACTGCAAGGAGGTCGTCGAGGACGCCTTCCGCATCCACGGCGGCTACGGCTTCTCCAAGGAGTACGAGATCGAACGGCTCTACCGCGAGGCCCCGATGCTGCTCATCGGTGAAGGAACTGCGGAGATCCAGAAGATGATCGTCGGACGCCGGCTCCTGGAGGAGTACCGGATCGCGGAGTGAGCACCGGGTCACCCCGGCTCGACGAGCGGCCCCCGGGGCGCTCCGGGCCGGCTGGACGACCCCTTCCGAACCGCCGGTCGACGGGCGTGCGGGCCCGTCCCGGCCACCCGCCGTGCCCATCACGACCCCGGCCTGGTCCGCCTGGGTCCGGCACGGCCCTCCGGGAGCGGCCGCGGGGCGTACAGCTGCAACGACACGCCCCGCGGCCGCTTCCGCACACCCTCGACAGGCCGTGTCCCGCGCCCCCGGCGGACCGCGAACGGCCCGTTCCGCCCACCGGGTTCCGCCGACGGGCCTGTTGAGACAAGTGTCACCAGCCCCGTCCGGTCCCTTGGGAACCGGACCGGGGCGAGCTACGGTCGTAGAGGTGGGACGCGCACACGCGCTTCCACCGGACACGTGAACGAGCAGGCGGGTTGCCCACCCACCGTGTGCTCCCGATAGCATCCACCGGGACAGCAAGCCGTCCCTCTATTACCCGATCCCGCGGTGGCCCCCGTCCAGCGGCCATGATCCCCCGCGACAAAGGTCTTCGATGCCCATCAGCCCGTCCCCTCACACCTCCGTCACGGACCGCGATGCCCTCGCAGCCACGACGGCCGGTCGGCGACCCCGCGTGACCATCGCGCGCGGAGCCACCCCCTGGTTCGTCCCCACCCTCGCCACGGCCGCCGTGACCACCGCCCTCACCCGGCGCAGCGGCAAGTGGGCCCTGGCAGCGGTACCCGCCTGTGCGCTCAGCGCAGGCATGCTGTGGTTCTTCCGCGACCCCGAGCGTGAGATCGGCGCGGGCAGAGTGATCTCCCCCGCCGACGGCGTGGTGCAGAGCATCGACGCCTGGCCGGACGGCCGCACCCGGGTCGCGATCTTCATGAGCCCGCTCAACGTCCACGTCAACCGCGCGCCCCTGCCCGGCACGGTGACGTCGGTCGAGCACGTCGCGGGCGGCTTCGTCCCCGCGTTCAACAAGGACAGCGACCAGAACGAGCGGGTCGTCTGGCACTTCGACACCGAGCTCGGCGACATCGAGATGGTGCAGATCGCGGGGGCCGTGGCCCGTCGCATCGTGCCGTACGTCGCCGCCGGTACCAAGGTCGAGCAGGGCGACCGGATCGGTCTGATCCGGTTCGGCTCCCGGGTCGACACCTACCTGCCGGCCGGCGTCGAGGTCGGCGTCGAGGTCGGCCAGAAGACCACAGCCGGGGTGACGCGCCTTGACCGTGACTGATCCTGAGACAATCGTCGGCCTGGACGACGAGGAGACGGCCCTGCGCCGTCGCCGCTGGGCGCGCGACCGCGAGCTGCGCGCCCCGCGCTCTCCCCAGCACCTGTCCACCGCCGACTTCCTGACCCTGGGGAACGCCGTCTGCGGCTTCCTGGCGATCTACTCGATCACCACCGGGGTCCTCGTCCCGCACATCACCAACCCGGACGCCGCACCCGACCGGCACAGCGCCGCCACCGCGGTCACGCTGCTGCTCATCGGCTCCATGTGCGACCTCTTCGACGGGCTGGTGGCGCGCAAGCTCCGCTCCTCCGCCCTCGGAGCGGAACTGGACAACCTGGCCGACCTGATCAGCTTCGGCATCGCACCGGCCTACTTCGTCGCCGTCTGGGGCATGGTCTCCCAGGGCTCCAACAGCAAGCTCTCGGCGCTCATCGCGATCACCGTCCTGCTCGCGGTCGTCCTGCGGCTCGCCCGCTTCTCCGCCGTCAAGATGCGACCCGGGGTGTTCCAGGGCATGCCCTGCCCGATGGGCGCGATGACGGTGATCGCCATCGTGCTGCTCGACCCGCCGTTCCTGCCCGGTCTGCTCGCCATCTTCGGCGCCGCGTACCTCATGGTCAGCCGGATCGAGTACCCCAAGCCCCAGGGGCTGCTGGCCACCGCCACGCTGTGCTGGATCGTCGTCTCCATCGGCTGCCTCGCGGCCTGGGCGACCGGCCTGCCCGGCGGCGACGCCCTGATGCACGTCGGCGCCTTCGCCCAGATCACGCTCGCCGCGATGGCCCCGCTGCTGGTCATCCGGCGCAAGGTCGGACAGAAGGTCGGCGACGTCCGCGCCAGGCGGGCGGAGTCCCGCCTCGGCTAGTCGTTCCCGTACGCGAGAGGGGCCCGGATCCAGTCGATCCGGGCCCCTCTTCGTTGTGCTCGCTCTTCGGCGGGCGCTGCTACGCGTCGGCGGGCGCTGCTAGGCGCCGCCGGTGTGCACGCTGAACGCCGAGCGGCGGGCCGCCCGCGCCACACCCGGATCCGGGTGCACGCTCGAGACCGCCGACAGCACCGAGGCCGCCCGCGGGTGCCCCGACTGCCGGGCCCGGGCGAACAGCCGCACCGGATCGCCCGCCGCGGCGCCCTCGACGTGGCCCACCAGCAGCTCCGTCTCGCCGTGGTCCAGCACCGCCGCCGCCGTGTCCACCCACAGCCAGGCCGCGTCCTCCGCCCCCAGCACGTCCGCCGGCGAAACCCCCTCGTCCGAGCGCTCCGCCAGCCACAGCAGCGCGTACGGGCGCAGCACCGGCTCGTCCACCGACCCCCGCACCGCCTGCTCCGCCGGGCCGCCGGCCACCCGCAGCGCCTCGAAGGCCAGCCCGCGCACCAGCGCGTCGTCCCCCTGTGCCGCGTCCAGCAGCTCCGCCACCGCCCGATCGGCCGGACGGGCCGCCACCCAGGCGCGGAACTCGGCCCGCGCCGGGCCCGGCGAGTAGTCCGCGCAGGCGTTCAACAGCTCGAAGGCGCTCTGCTCGATGTGCCCGGCCGCGGTCTGCGCGACCGTGCAGATCTCCTCCAGCTTCGCCCGCACCGCCCAGTGGCCCAGCGGCGACAGCTCGGCGGCCTCGTCCCTGCGGACCACGGCCCCGACGGCCGCCAGGCCGTCCAGCATCCAGTCCAGGACCGCGGCCACGTCCGCCGGCGACGGCGGGGTGTCGATCTGCGGCTCCCGGCACGTGCCGCGGACCGCCGACACCGCCGAGGCGGCGTGCGGCACGGGCGACAGGCCCGAACCGTCCGTGCCACCCACCCGGCGCTCGTCCAGACCCCGGCGCAGCAGCTCCAGCAGTTCGCCGTCCGACACCGGACCGGCCACCAGGTGCAGGAACGACAGCAACTGAGGCGCCTGGTCCACCGCCTGGCCGGCCAGCACCGCGAACACGCCCCGCAGGGCGGCCGGCGGCACCGGGGCCAGCAGCGTCCAGGCGTCGAACAGCGCCGACCAGCCGCGGACCACCGCCTCGTCGTCGTGCTCCCAGGCGTGCAGGCGCCAGCCCGGGACCGCACCGCCGTCCCTGGCCTCCACCAGGCCGACCAGCAGTGCCTGCCCCCACGCCTTGGCGGCGGCGCCGACCGTCATGGCCAGCGCCCGACCCGCCGCACGGGCGTCGTCGGGCAGCAGCTCGCCCCGCTTGTCGACCTCTTCCAGGTCCCCCGCCCAGCGGGCGATCCGGACGGCGTCCACCAGCATCCGGCGGGCCAGCGGCGCCAGCTCGGCCGGCGCGGGGAAGCCCTCCGGTACGGGAACCCTCCCCCGACCGGGCGCCGCAGCGGGCCCTCGTCGGCGGGGTACCCCGGCCCCGCCCGGCTTGCCGGCGGCGGGCCGGTGGGCCGTACCGGGGAGACGGGTCACCGTCGCACCAGTACCGATCGTCGGAGGGAGCGGGGCATCACGGTCGCGCGGATTCCGAGACGTCACGTCGAGCAGTCTTCCCCTTGTACCGGCCTTCTGTCACATCCGGTTGGCTGTACGGACGGGCGGCCGTCGACGGCGCCTCCCCAAGATCGGGCAACAATCGGGCAACAGAGGCAAACCGCCTGGCCGGAAACAGGTGGCGGGGGCATGCCATCCCGGCTCAACCCTTGCGGCGGCGGTCGCGCTACCCGCCCGACCGGTCACACTCCGTGGCTGACGGGTGAGGTCCGGGTTTCGTACAGAGGCCCTGTCGGTGTGACTTCTCGTGCGGGGGGGCTGGGTTCAGAGAAGGGGGGTGAGCCAGCGGCGGAGGAGTTCGGTGTAGTGGGTGGGGGCGGAGTTCCAGAGGGTGGCGTGGTCGGCGCCCGGGAAAGGCCGGAGGCTGACCACGCCGGGGCGGGCGGCGGCGAGGCGCTCGGCGGCGCGGAACGGGGCGACCTGATCGTCGGGGCTGTGCAGGAGGAGGGTGGGGACACGCAGGTCGGCGCCCTCGGCGATGCGGCTGAAGTCGGCGAGGTCGACGCCGGTGCGGCCCTCGGCGGCGAGGGCGCCGAGCTCGGCGGCGGCGCCGGTGTAGCCGGCCCGGGCGGCGCCGCGGCGGGCGGTGGCGGGCAGGTCGAGGACCGGCGAGTCCAGGACGAGGCCGCTGATGGCATGGGCCCAGGCGGAGCGGGAGGCCGTCTGGAGGGCCATGGTGGCGCCGAGGGACCAGCCGTACAGGATGACCCGGCCGGCGCCGCTGTCGAGGGCGAGCCGGACCGCCGACTCGACGTCGCGCCACTCGGTCTCGCCGAAGTGGCCGAGCCCGTCCGGCGAGGCGGGGGCGCCCTGGTCGCCCCGGTAGGTGACGGCGAGGGCGGGCAGGGCGAGGCGGTCGAGGACGGGGAGGACCGGGAGGGTCTGCTGCCGGTCGGCGCCGGGGCCGTGGACGAGGATCACCCAGGTGCCGCGTTTGCCGTCGAGGCGCCAGGCGGGGAGGGCGCCGAGTTCGCCGTCGGCGGCGGTGTCGGTGAAGGGGAGGCCGAGCGCCTCCGTGGGGTCGCCGAGGTGGACGCGGGGGGTGAAGCGGACCTCGGTGCCGGGGGTGAGGGTGCCCCGGTCGGCGCGGACGAGGCGGCGGGTGACACCGTTCTCGTCGCTGTGCAGGACGTCCTCGACGACGGCGTGGCCGTGGTCGTCCCATTCCACGGCCCAGCGGCCGGGGCGCAGGCTCTCGGGGCGGCGGTTGAAGGTGATCCGGCCCGCGGCGAGGCTCCGCACCAGGACGGGGCCCGACTCCCGGACGGCGCTCGCCGGGTGGACCAGCCGTTCGGAGGCCCGACGGCCGATCACCAGGACGGCGGCCCCGGCGCCGACGACGGCGGCCGCCACGACGGCCGCGGTTCCCCAACGCATATCGCTCCCCGCTCTGCTGGTCTTGGCTGCTCTTGGACCGGACGGTGTCCGGGCGGTGTCCGGGCGGTGCTCGGACGGTGTTCGGGCACCAGTTCACCGGGGGGCCGCGCGGGCGGCCACCGGGCTGGGCCGTCCGGGTCACGGCGGGGCGTCGGGCGGGGCGGGCGTCAGGCGGGCCTCGGGCGGGCGAGAACGGCACCGGCGACAGGGCTCCGAGGTGTGACC
This sequence comes from Kitasatospora sp. NPDC058478, assembly GCF_042720345.1. NCBI lineage: Bacteria > Bacillati > Actinomycetota > Actinomycetes > Kitasatosporales > Streptomycetaceae > Kitasatospora > Kitasatospora sp. NPDC058478. The sequence goes on from NZ_JBHXML010000029.1 coordinate 75,192, forward strand.
AACCCCTCCGTGACCTCGGTTGACTCCCGGTTCGGCCGCGTGATGGGATCCTGGGGCCAAACGGAGGCATGCAGAGGAAGCCGGTGCGAGTCCGGCGCGGTCCCGCCACTGTCACCGGGGAGCACGCTCGGAACATTGCCACGGCGGACCGTCAGAAGCCGCTGGAAGGCCCGGGGGTGCGTCCGACCCGGAAGCCAGGAGACTCTCGCCCCCGGTACGTCGATCCAGGGCGCGGACCCTGAGTGAGGACACGCACGCGATGCAGGCTGCCCCGACCCGCCGGACCCGACGCGGCCTTCCGCCGAACCCGCCGTGCGCCCGCTGACCCGCGCCGCCGCGTTCGCGCTCGGCGCCGCCGCGGGCTTCGCCGCGGACGCCCGCTTCGCCGACCCCCGGCGCGGCCACCCGGTGGCCGTCTTCGGCGGCGCGGCGACCCGGCTGGAGCGGCGGGTGTGGCAGGACGACCGGGTGGCCGGCGCCGGGTACACGGCGCTGTGCGTGGGCGCGGTCGCGGCCGGCGCGGTGGCCCTGGACCGTACGGTGGGCCGGCGTCCGCTGGGCCGGGCCGCGCTGGCGGCCGCCGCGACCTGGACGGTGCTGGGCGGCACCTCGCTGACCCGGGAGGCGCGCACCATCGGCCGGTCGCTGGCCACGGGCGACCTGACGGCCGCGCGGGAACGGCTGCCGCACCTGTGCGGGCGGGATCCGAGCGCGCTGGACGGGCCGCAGATCGCCCGCGCGGTGGTCGAGTCGGTGGCCGAGAACACGGCGGACGCCGTGGTGAACGCGCTGGTCTGGGGCACGCTGGCGGGCACGCCGGGGCTGCTGGCGTTCCGCGCGGTGAACACGCTGGACGCGATGGTCGGCCACCGCTCGCCGCGGTACGCCCGGTTCGGCTGGGCCTCGGCCCGGCTCGACGACGTGGCGGGCTGGCCGGGCGCCCGGCTGACGGCGCTGCTCACGGTGGCCGCCGCGCCGCAGCCGAAAACGGCCTGGCGGGTCTGGCGGCGGGACGGCTCGGCGCACCCGAGCCCGAACGCGGGCCAGGCGGAGGCGGCCTTCGCGGGCGCGGTGGGCGTCCGGCTGGGCGGGACCCTCCAGTACGGGGAGCGGGTGGAGCACCGGCCGGTGCTGGGCGCGGAGTTGCGCCCGGTGACGGTGGACGACATCGAGCGGGCCTGCGTGCTCTCCCGGCGGGTGGGCGCGCTGGCCCTGGGTACGACGGTCGCGGGGCACGTCGCGCTGCGCTTGCTGATGACACGGTGGAGGGGAAGGGCATGAGCAACGCACTGCTGGTCGCCGGGACGACCTCGGACGCGGGCAAGAGCGTGGTGACCGCGGGCATCTGCCGCTGGCTGGCTCGGCAGGGGGTGCGGGTCGCGCCGTTCAAGGCGCAGAACATGTCGCTGAACTCCTTCGTCACCGCCGACGGCGCCGAGATCGGCCGGGCGCAGGCGATGCAGGCGCAGGCGGCCCGGGTGGAGCCGGAGGCGGCGATGAACCCGGTGCTGCTGAAGCCGGGCGCGGACGGCCGCAGCCAGGTGGTGCTGCTGGGCCGGCCGGTCGCCGAGGTGGGCGCGCTGGACTACCGCGAGCGCAAGCCCGTCCTGCTGGAACGGTCGCTGGAGTGCCTGGCGGATCTGCGCCGCCGCTACGAGGTGGTGGTCTGCGAGGGCGCCGGCTCGCCCGCCGAGATCAACCTGCGGGACCGGGACATCGCCAACATGGGCCTGGCGACGGCCGCCGGGCTGCCGGTGGTGGTGGTCGGGGACATCGACCGCGGCGGCGTCTTCGCGGCGATGTACGGGACGCTGGCGCTGCTGTCGGCGCAGGACCAGCGGCACGTGGCGGGCTGGTTCGTCAACAAGTTCCGCGGCGACGCGCGGCTGCTGGCGCCCGGCCTGGAGATGCTGCACGGGCTGACCGGCCGTCCGGTGCTGGGCACCCTGCCGATGCTGCCGGGCCTGTGGCTGGACGCCGAGGACTCGCTGGACCTGTCCACGGTGGTGGACCGGGTCGACGGCCGCGGCCCGCTCGGGGCGGACGTGCTGCGGGTGGCCGTGGTGCGCTTCCCCCGGCTGTCGAACTTCACCGACCTGGACGCCCTGGCGCAGGAGCCCGGCGTGCTGGTGCGCTGGGTGACCCGGCCGGAGGAACTGGCCGACGCCGACCTGGTGGTGCTGCCCGGCACCCGGGCCACCGTGGCCGACCTGGCCTGGCTGCGCGAACGCGGCCTGGAGCCGGCGCTGAAGGCGCGGGCGGCGGCCGGGCTGCCGGTCCTCGGGGTGTGCGGCGGCTACCAGATGCTGGCGCGCGGGATCGAGGACGAGGTGGAGTCCGGGGCCGGCTCGGTCGAGGGCCTGGGCCTGCTGCCGACGCACGTGCGGTTCGGCGCCGAGAAGGTGCTGGCGCGGCCGGTCGGCACGGCGTACGGGCAGCGGGTCGAGGGGTACGAGATCCACCACGGGGTGGTGGCCGTGGAGGGGGGCGAGCCGTTCTTCTCCGATGACGACGGGCACGGCCTGGACGGCTGCCGGGTCGGCCCGGTGTGGGGCACGACCTGGCACGGCGCGCTGGAGAACGACGGCTTCCGTCGTGAACTCCTGCGCGAGGTCGCCGCGTTGGCGGGCCGGGCGTTCGTGCCGGCGCCGGACACCTCGTTCGCCGAGGCGCGCGAGGCCCGGCTGGACCGGCTGGGCGACCTGATCGAGGAGCACGCGGACACCGACGCGCTGTGGAAGCTGATCGAGGGCGGGGTGCCGGCGGCCGGATCGCTGCCGTTCCTGGCGCCCGGGGCACCTGGGGAGTATGCATGAGTGACGTCCGCTATCCGTTCACCGCGATCGTCGGCATGCCCGACCTGCGGCTCGGCCTGCTGCTCAACGCGGTCTCGCCGGCCGTGGGCGGCGTGCTGGTGCGCGGCGAGAAGGGCACCGCGAAGTCGACCATGGTGCGCGCGCTGGCCGGCCTGCTGCCGACCCTCGCGGCCGTCGACGGCTGCCGGTTCGCCTGCGACCCGTCCGCGCCGGACCCGCAGTGCCCGGACGGGCCGCACGACCGCCCCTCGGCGTCCGAACGCCCCGCCCAGCTGGTCGAGTTGCCGGTCGGCGTGGCCGAGGACCGGATCGTCGGCTCGCTCGACCTGGAACGGGCGCTCGCCGAAGGCGTCAAGGCGTACGAGCCGGGGCTGCTCGCCAAGGCGCACCGCGGCGTGCTCTACATCGACGAGGTGAACCTGCTCCAGGACCACGTCGTGGACCTGCTGCTGGACGCCGCCGCGATGGGCCGCTCGTACGTCGAGCGCGAGGGCGTGTCGGTGCGGCACGCCGCCCGCTTCCTGCTGGTCGGCACGATGAACCCCGAGGAGGGCGAGCTGCGGCCGCAGCTGCTCGACCGGTTCGGCCTGACCGTCGAGATCGCCGCCACCCGGGACCCGGCCGAGCGCGCCGAGGTGGTCCGCCGCCGGCTCGGCTACGACGCCGACCCGGCCGGCTTCGCCGCACGGTTCGCCGCGGACGAGCAGGCGCTCGCCGAACGCATCACCGCCGCCCGGGAGTTGCTGCCCAAGGTGGAGCTGACGGATGTGGCGCTACGTCAGATCACCGCCGTGTGCGCCGCGTTCGAGGTGGACGGGCTGCGCGCCGACATCGTGATGGCCCGCACCGCCGTCGCGCTCGCCGCCTGGGACGGGCGGACCGAGGTGCTGGAGGAGGACGTCCGCAAGGCCGCCCAGCTGGCGCTGCCGCACCGGCGCCGCCGCAACCCCTTCGACGCGCCGGGGCTGGACGAGGAGCAGCTCGACCGGACGCTGGAGGAGCACGCGCAGCCGGAGGAGCCCGCGCAGCCATCGGAGCCCTCCGAGCCCTCGGAGCCCGAGGGGTCCGGGGAGCTCGGGGGCTCAGGAGAGACCGAGGGCGACGGGGACGGCGAGGGCGACGGCCCCGAGGACGACGGTCCCGGCCCGGACGGCGGCCCCGGCGGCGGCCCGGACGGCGGCGGAGCCCCCGAGCCCACCTCCGGCCCGCAGGCATCGGCCGCCGAGCCGGACGAGCCGCTCCAGCAGCCCGTACCGGCCCAACACCCCGCCCCCGCCCGGGAGTCGGCACCGGTCGCGGCCGGCGACCCGTACCGGACCAAGCTGTTCACCGTGCAGGGCACCGGCCACGGCGCCCAGGGCCGCCGCTCCCCCGCCGAGACCACCGGCGGGCACACCGTGCGCGCCCGGCGCCCCCAGGGCACGCTCAGCCGCCTGCACCTGACCGCCACCTTGCAGGCCGCCGCGCCGCACCAGGCGGCACGCGGGCGGGCCGGCCGGGCGCTGGTGCTGCGCAAGGACGACTTCCGCGAACAGGTCCGCCAGGGGCGGGAGTCCAACCTGGTGCTGTTCGTCGTCGACGCCTCCGGCTCGATGGCCGCCCGGCAGCGGATGACCGCCGTCAAGGGCGCCGTGCTGTCCCTGCTGATGGACGCCTACCAGCGGCGCGACAAGATCGGCATGATCACCTTCCGGGGCGCGGACGCCGAACTGGCGCTGCCGCCGACCTCGTCCGTGGAGGTCGGCGCGGCCCGGCTGGAGTCGCTGCCCACCGGCGGCCGCACCCCGCTGGCCGCCGGCCTGCTGCGCGCGCACGAGGTGCTGCGGGTGGAGCGGCTGCGCGACCCGAGCCGCCGCCCGCTGCTGGTCGTGGTGACGGACGGCCGGGCCACCGGCGGGCGGGACGCGCTCGCCCGGTCGCAGCGCGCGGCCGGACTGTTCGCCGCGCAGGGCACCGCCAGCGTGGTGCTGGACTGCGAGTCCGGCCCCGTCCGGCTCGGCCTCGCCCGCACCCTGGCCGGACTGCTCGGCGGCACCGCCGTCAGTCTGGACGAGCTGCGCCCCGAGGGCGTCGCCTCGCTCGTCCGCGAGAACCGCCACGACGGCCGGCGTGACAGCCGGCAGGAGAACCGTCGTGAGAACCGTGCCACCACCATGCGAAAGGCGGCCTGAGCCGACATGCCCAAGGGTGTCCCCGAGAGCGTCCCCGACGACGGCCTGACGACCCGTCAGCGCCGCACACAGCCGATCACCGCCGTGCACACCGGCCCCGGCAAGGGCAAGTCCACGGCCGCGTTCGGCATGGCGCTGCGGGCCTGGAACCAGGGCTGGCCCGTCGGGGTGTTCCAGTTCGTGAAGTCCGCCAAGTGGAAGGTCGGCGAGGAGAACGCGCTGCGTGTGCTCGGCGCCTCCGGCGAGGGCGGCACGGTCGACTGGCACAAGATGGGCTCCGGCTGGTCGTGGATCCAGCGCTCCAGCGAGATGGAGATGGACAGCGAGGCGGCCGCCAAGGAGGGCTGGGAGCAGGTCAAGCGCGACCTGGCGGCCGAGACCTACCGCTTCTACGTGCTGGACGAGTTCACCTACCCCATGCACTGGGGCTGGGTCGACCCGCAGGAGGTCGTGTCGGTGCTCAAGGACCGCCCGGGCAGCCAGCACGTCGTCATCACCGGCCGGTACGCGCCCGAACCGCTGACCGAATTCGCCGACCTGGTCACCGAGATGACCAAGGTCAAGCACCCCATGGACGCCGGCCGCAAGGGCCAGCGCGGTATCGAGTGGTAGACCGTTGAGCACTGCCGGCAGGCCGTTGGCCGCCATCCCCCGCCTCGTCGTCGCCGCGCCCTCCTCGGGCGCCGGCAAGACCACCGTCGCCACCGGCCTGATCGCGGCGCTCGCCGCGCGCGGACTGGCGGTGTCCCCGCACAAGGTCGGCCCCGACTACATCGACCCGGGCTACCACGCGCTCGCCGCCGGGCGCCCGGGCCGCAACCTGGACGCCTTCATGTGCGGCCCGGAGCGGATCGCCCCGCTCTTCCTGCACGGCGCGGCGGGAGCGGACGTCGCGGTGGTCGAGGGGGTCATGGGCCTGTTCGACGGGGCCTCCGGGCGGGGGGAGCTGGCCTCCACCGCGCACGTCGCCAAGCTGCTGCGGGCGCCCGTGGTACTGGTGGTGGACGGCTCCTCGCAGTCCCGGTCGGTGGCCGCGCTGGTGCACGGCTTCGCCTCCTGGGACCCGGAGGTGCGCCTCGCCGGGGTGATCCTCAACCGGGTCGCCTCCGACCGGCACGAGCAACTCCTGCGCGAGGCCCTGGAGGAGGGCTCGGGCGTGCCCGTGCTGGGCGCGCTGCGCCGCTCCACGACCGTCGCCACGCCGTCGCGCCACCTCGGGCTGATCCCGGCCGTGGAGCGCTCGGCGGAGGCCCTGCGCGCCGTCGCCGACATGGGTGAACTCGTCGCCGCCTCGGTCGACTTGGACGCCCTACTCGAACTCGCCTGGACGGCACCGGAGTTGACCGCCGAACCGTGGAGCCCGTCGGCCGAGGTCGATCCGGTGGCCGGCACGCCGCGGATCGCGGTCGCGGGCGGCGCCGCGTTCTCCTTCTCGTACGCCGAGAACGCCGAACTCCTCACCGCCGCAGGCGCCGAGGTCGTCCCCTTCGACCCGCTGCACGCCTCGGCACTGCCCGACGGCACGGCCGGCCTGGTGATCGGCGGCGGCTTCCCCGAACTGTACGTCCGGGAGCTGAGCGGCAACACGGCACTGCGCGGGGCCATCGCGGCGTTCGCCGCCGGCGGCGGCCCGATCGCCGCCGAATGCGCCGGACTGCTCTACCTGGGGCGCGAGTTGGACGGCCTGCCGATGTGCGGCGTGCTGGACACCGGCGCCCGGATGACCGAACGGCTCACCCTCGGCTACCGGGAGGCCGTCGCCCTGCACGACTCCCCGCTCGCCCGGACCGGCACCCGGGTGCGCGGCCACGAGTTCCACCGCACGGTCTGCGAACCGGGCGCGGGCGAACACCCCGCCTGGGGCTGGCGCCTGCCCACCGGCCCCCGCACCGAGGGCTTCGCGGGCAGCCACGTCCACGCCTCCTACCTGCACCTGCACTGGGCCGGAGCCCCGTCCCTGGCCACCTCCTTCGCCTCCGCCGCAGCCGCCCACCAGACAACCCCCGGCAAGCCCGCGTCACCGTGACCCCCCTCGGCGGGCCACCCGCCCCTGCGTCGGCAGGGCCTGAGGGCCGGACGCCTGTCCGCTACGCCTCGGTGTCCTTCGGGTGCCTGGGCGAGGCATAGACGAGGTGGACGACGCGGGCCGCCTCGTCCACCACGTACCGCACCCGGCCGCCGGCGGTCACCTCGTACTCCCAGCCCCCGAACACGCGGGCGGCCAGCCGGCCCCGCAGCCGGTGCTGCCGATCCGGATCCCCCGTGGACAGGGGGTTCACCCGGAGCGCCTCGAAACAGCGGCGGGCGTTCCCGGCCGCCTCCGCACACAGCTCTCCCCACCCCTTGGCAGCCTCCGTCGTACCGAATCGCAGCCGCCACTCCGCCCCGACGGGCGGGGGCGGCACATCATCACCGCGCTTCGGGCTCACGGCTCGATCACCTCGCCGTGATCGTCGCCGGGCAGGGGCCTGGCGAGCTCTGCCGCCAGCTCCGGGTCCGCCAGCACTCTCGCGGTGGCGCGCCACTCGACTATCACCCGGTGCAGATTGGCGTGCACGTCCAGGTCCACGGCATCGCGCGTCGCGTCCACGAGGTCGACGACGAACTCACGCACCTCATCGGCCGACAGGTGCCGGACCCAGGGGAAGACGGCGGGGAGGGCCAGGAGCACCGCCTGCGTGCCCTCATCGCTGCTGATCAACGCGGCGAACAGGCGAGCGGCGACATCCGCGGTCTGCTCGCGCTGACGGTCGTGACGCTCGGTGGTGAGGTACAGGTCCTCCCCGTCGCGACGCGTGACGTGCACGCGCTGGACTCGCTCCACACTGTCCGCGACGCGCTTGGAGTTCTTCGAAAGATCGGAGAACGACACGGTGAGAGTCGACATGGCTCGACGCTAGTTCGGAATACGTTCCGAAGTCAATCGCACGGGCCGCCCGGCCGCGCCCTGCCCGTCTCAGGACGGGCCGTTGCCGAAGGTGCCGGTCAGGGGGTCGGGGCGGTCGGGGCGGTGGCAGGTGGCGCAGCGGAGGCGGGTGTAGATCGCCACCGGGCCCATGAAGATGTCCTCGCGGCCGTCCGCCGGGGAGGCGGAGGCGGCCGGCCCGCCACAGTCCAGGCAGGCGCGGCGGGGGCGGGCGGCGATGGAGCAGGCGCGGCAGAGCAGGTGGGTCGGGTGCTCGGCGTGGACGACCACGGGCTGGGGGCCGCCGTCGAGCAGATGGACGCACCACGTGCAGGACTCGTCCACCTGCGCCGCCAGCATCCGGGCCCTGGTCTCCTGCTGCCACCTGGCAGCCTTCTGCACCGGGACCGTCACCGGCGGCCCCCACCCGGCGGCACTGAGCCACTGGGCCCCCTCCGCCCCTGCCGCCCGCAGCTGGTCGTCGACGGCGATGTCCCTGGGGGTCTTGTCCTTCATGGGCTCCTCCTCCGGTGCGGTTCCCGCCGGGTTAACGCCACCGGGGAGGCCATGGACACGCGAACTGCCCGACCACTACGGCCACCTGCCGCTGCCGCCGCCCGCGCACGCCCGGACCGACCGTCACCGCGGGGCCGCCCCGGCCCCCCAACGTACGCCGAAGCGCCGGGCCGCGCGGCGGTTCAGGCACAGACGCCGGGGCGCGCTCAGCCCAGCAGGGGCTCGGTGTCGCCGTGCGCGATGAGGAGCTTGCGCAGCAGGGTGTCGAGTTGGGCGCGCTCGTCGGCGTCGAGGCCCGCGAGGATGTGCTCCTCGTTGCGGACGTGGCCGGCCAACGCCGCGTCGATGAGGTCCTTGCCGGCCGGGGTGAGGCGGACCAGCACGGCGCGGCGGTCGTCGGGGCTGGGGTTGCGCTCGACCAGGCCTTTGGCGGAGAGACGGTCGACCCGGTTGGTGATGGCGCCGGAGGTGACCATGGCGGCCTTGAGGAGGGCGCGGGCGTTGAGCTCGTAGGGTTCGCCGGAGCGGCGCAGGGTGGCCAGGACGTCGAACTCGGAGGAGTCCAGGCCGCAGGAGCCGAAGTGCTCGCGCAGGGCGCCGTCGACGCGGACGTTGAGGCGTCGCAGCCGGCCGATCAGGCCGATGGCCTCGGTGTTCAGGTCGGGGCGGGTCCTGGTCCACTGCTCGACGATCTCGTCGACGGTGTCGCGCTGCTGCATGGCCTGACGCCTCCTCGGTTGCCGCCTGCCGGGGCTCGGGGCCGGGGCTCACGGCTGGACTGCGGGTAACTATCTTAACATTCACATACTTGACGTTCACTCACCCAGAGGCGTACTAATTATCTCAACGTTCAGATAATCAACGTTGAGGGGGATGCCATGGGTGGAACACGCGCAGGAGTGGCCGTCACGGCGGCACTCGCCCCGGCGGCCTGGGGCACGACCTACCTGGTCACCACACAGCTCCTACCCGAAGGCCGTCCACTGCTGCTCGCCGCCCTCCGGGCCCTCCCGGCCGGACTGCTCCTCCTGCTCATCGGCCGCAAACTGCCCAAGGGGCGCTGGTGGGGGCGCGCAGCCGCGCTCGGGATGCTCAACATCGGGCTGTTCTTCCCGCTCACCTTCGTCGGCGCCTACCGCCTGCCCGGCGGCGTCGCCGCCACCATCGGCGCGATCCAGCCGCTGCTCGTGACCGGCCTCTCGATCGGCGTCCTCGGCGTACGGCCCGGACGGCGGGCACTGCTCGCAGGGCTCGCCGGCGTCGGCGGCGTCGCCCTGCTGGTACTGAAGAGCGGCGCACGACTGGACGCCACCGGGATCGCCGCCATGGTCGGTGCGATCGCACTGATGGCCACGGGCACCGTCCTCACCCGCCGCTGGGGCCGCCCGGAAGGGGCCACCCTGCTCGACCTGACGGCCTGGCAGCTACTCGCCGGATCACTGTTCCTCGTCCCGCTCGCGGCCGTCGTCGAAGGCGCGCCGCCCGCACTCAGCGGCGCCAACCTCGCCGGGTTCGCCTACCTCGGGCTGTTCAGCACCGCGCTCGGCTACGTCCTCTGGTTCCGCGGCATCGACCGCCTCGGCGCCGGACCGGCCTCCTTCCTCGGCCTGATCAACCCGGTCGTCGCGACCGTGGGCGGCCTCGTCGTCCTCGGCCAGACCCTCACCCGCTGGCAACTCCTCGGCCTGCTGCTCGCCCTCGGCGCCATGCTCGCCGGCCAGGCCCCCACCCGAAAGCCCACTCCCGACACCGACACCGACACCGCCACCGTCCCCGACGCCCCCACGCTCGCCCCGGCCACCCGCTGACCACCGACCGCCCGGACAAGGAACCCACCATGCACTACGTCCTCATCACCCGCACCGACCACACCCCGGACGCCGCCCTCGGCCACTACCTCGCCAACGTCGGCGCCACCATGGAGCCCTACCAGGGCCGCCTGCTCGCCTTCGACACCCCGGCCCGCCTGGAAGGCGAGACCGCCTACACCAAGACCGCCATCCTCGAATTCCCCACCGCGGCCGACGCCGACGGCTGGTACCACTCCCCCGCCTACCAGGCCCTCGCCACCTGGCGCATCACCACCATGGGCCACCCCGTCACCATCACCACCGTCCCCGGCCTACCCGCCTGACCCCACCCCCGCCCCCACCAACACAGCAACACACCGCAGCCCCGCCGGTCCCCACCGGCGGGGCCCGGCTCGTCAGCGGCCAGCGCACTCCCACCAACTGCACTGCCGGCCACTCCGGTTCGACCTTCGCGCGTGGCGTGTGACGCCCCCAGGCGGGTAGACGACGGTTAGCCTGAACCAACTGGCGCGAAAGGAATGGGATGGCCTGATGGTCGATTCCGACGGCGTGCGCACTGCGATCGCCGCACAGATCGAGGCGTTCACCCAGGGGGCCGACGCGGGCGTGCGCAGCGTCCTGGTCAAGACACTCGGCAACCCGCAGCTCACCGTCGCCCACCATGCGGACCTCGTGCTGCCCGCCGCGAGCCTGGCGAAGATGATCCTGGGGGTCGCGCTCTTCGAGTGGGCCGAGCGCGGCGAAGTCGACCTGGACGCCCGGGTTCGCATTGGATCCCTTCCCGGCACCATGTACCCGAGCGTGCTCCAGGCCCTCGACCCTGATTCGACCGTCACCGTACGGGAGTTGTGCGGTTTCACCCTGGTGACCAGTGACAATCCAGCCGCCGAGCACCTTCGCGCGGTGCTGGGGCAGGACCGGATCGACTCCACGATCAAGACACTCGGGCTGCACGCGACCCTCTTCCCGGCAGGGTTCTCCGAGCGTGAACTCGGCCCCCTCGGACGCGCCAACACCACCACCGCCGAGGACATGCTGCGGCTGGTCGAGCACATCGACCGGGCGCCGCATCTGGAGCCGATCCGCCGGTACCTGGTCAACTACTTGAGGAACGACAGGATTCCGTCCCGGCTGGACGACGATGTCCCGGTGCGGCACAAGACCGGCAGCCTGCGCGGCATCGTCAACGATGCGGGCATCGTCCTCCACCCGGCCACCCCCATCGCCATGGTGTTCCTGACGAACAATCAGTCCGATAACGTTCGTACGGCGCAGGAGATCGGGGAAGTCTCCGAGCGGATCGTCCGGATCATCGCAGACGGTGCGGCGCTCTGACGTCGCCCACGGGGGTGCCGCATGGCCGTGTCTCGAGAGCGACAACTGCGCAAGATCCTGGCGCTCGTCAACATCCTCGCCCTCACCACGGGACTGGCGTGTGTGGTGGCGGCCGCGCTGCTGACCCACCAGCAGGTCGTCGCCACCGTTCTCAGCCTCATCGGCGGCGCCTTCGTCTCGGCCGCGGCCGTGACTCTGGCCATCGGATCCCTCACCGTGCGGGAGACCACGGAGCAGGTGGACAGCGCTGTCCTTCGCGGCATGCAGGACGTCCTCGGCCCGGTACGCGATCCGCTGTTCTCCGGCGCGCTGTCCGCCTACCGCTACGACTGCCTGCTCTCACCTGCGCCGGCAGGCGACGCCCACCCCGACTACCTCTACCAGAGCTTCCGGATCTCCTACCGGATCGACGTCCTCCCCAAAACGGTGACCATCGCCTGTCTCGCCTCCAACGACGATGCCGGCCTGGACGGATTCACCGGGCCGGAGTGCCTGCTCCGGTGGATGATCGACGACAACCTGGACCCGGACGATCCCGAGGTCTTCACCATCGGAGCGGTCCGGGTGGACAACCGGGACCTGGAACGCAGGCCCTCGACACATGAGACCGTCGCCGGCGGGCGAGCCCGGATCGACCACTTCTCGGTACCCCGCGACGCCCAGGTCACCGTGGGCCATCTCGTCGAGCTGAGCATCACGGCACGCAAGTTCGTGGGCAACGATCGCCGGGTCCGCATCCAGGCTCAGGTGTTCCGCCACGTCACCGATGCCGAGTACCGGCTCACCATCGACCCTGCTCTCAAACCTACCCGCCTGAGCGTGAACGCCTCGGAGATCAGCGCGCTCGGGGCGGCCCACGGCGCCAGTGTCCGGGCCACCTTCCCCGCTCCGTTCAACAACACGGCGGGGCTGATCCAGTTGCCCTTCCCGCTCCAGCCGGGGAGCGTCATGGCGTTCACCATCGACCGGGACGTGGCCTGAGCTGCGGTGCCGTGGCGCACCCTCAGCCGGTGGCGCGGATGTAGATGTCGGCGGCGCCGGGGGCGGCGCCGGGGATGGTGGCGACGTAGATGCGGCGGGTGGTCTGGGGGTGGGTGGGGGGCGGGGTGGGGGTGAGGGAAGGGGTGGGGGTTGGGGTCGGGGGGAGGGTGACGGAGGGGGTGGGCTCGGGGGTGTCGTCGTCGAGGTCCGGGGTGGGGTCGGCGTCGGGGTCGGGGTCGGGGTCGGGTTCGGCGTCGGGGTCGGCGGCCTGGAGGCCGGGGGGTGCTGCGGGTGCCGGGGGTGCCGGGTCTGCGGTGGTGGCGTCGGGGGTGGGTGACGGGGTGGGGGTGGGCTCAGGGTCCGGGGGGAGTTCGGGGGCCTCGGCCGGGCCGTCGCCGCCGAGGGCGGCGGTGAGGTCGGCGGGGAGGGGGGCGGTGGGGCCGGGGGCCGGGAGGTCGTAGGCGCGCAGGAAGTCGCCGAGGCCGACGTCCTTGCCCGCGACGCGGTAGTGCAGGTAGGCGATGGGGGCGCCGTCGGGGGTGTGGGTGTAGATGGCACCGACGGGGACGTAGGAGCGGCCGACGCCGGGGTGCTGGGAGGGGTGGAGGCCGGCGAGGAGTTCGGCGCGGTCGCGGTCGGTCTCGCGGCCGACGCGGCCGGCGGTGAGCGAGTTGACGCCGCGCACCACGAGGGCGGCCGCGACGGACACGCAGAGGACCAGTCCGACGGCGACGGTGCGCCGCAGGACGGGTCGGCCGTGCAGGGCCGGCCAGGAGTCGGTGACCGCGCGCTCGGGCGGGATGCCGTCCACGTTTGTCGTTCCCCCGTTCGATCAGGACGTCATTGTGCTCGACGAGGGACCGTAGCCGAGAGTTCCTCAGCCCAGGTAGGCGGGGGCGACCGCGGCCTGGGTGACCCGCCGGGGGGCGCCACCGCCGTCGGCGGGGACGGTCCACAGGTCGGCGCCGTAGTCGCCGGGCAGAGCGTAGAGGAGGGTGCCGGTGTCCGACCAGACGGCCTGGTCGTCGATGTTGCGCTGTTCGGCGGTGGCGGTCTCGGTCATGGTGGCGAGGTCGAGGACGTACAGGCGCCAGGGGGCGTCGGGGGACAGGCCGGGGACGCGCTTCTTGTAGGCGATGCGGGTGCCGTCCGGGGAGAGCGAGGGGCACTCGACGTTCTCGTGCAGGGTGGTGAGGGTGTGGGCGGCGAGGTCGCCGCGGACGAGGTGGGTGTGTCCGCCGGTGGCGAGGGTCGCGTAGAAGGTGTTGTCGTCGGCGAAGGTCACGCCCCAGATGTTGATGTCGTGGGCCTGGTAGGGGTGGCCGTCCTTGATCACGTCGAAGGTCTCCAGGTTGTCCCGGAGGTTCCAGTCGCGGACGTCGACGATGGAGGTGCGGGTGGAGAAGTCGGTGCCCGCGTAGGAGTCGCCGCTGACGAAGACCGTCCAGGCGGCGAGGTGCCCGGACGGGGAGACCCGGGAGCGGGTGGGGATGCCGGCCGCCGGGTAGGAGCGCCGTTCGCGCAGGTGGTCGTCGAGGACGACGGCGCGGTAGGTGTCCTCCAGGGCGCCGTGCTGGGCCTGGAGGCAGATGCCGGTGCCGGCGGCGGCGTAGAAGCGCAGGCACTGGACGCCGGAGGCGGTGCGCGGGCCGTCCGGGCGGTCGGCGGGGACGGCGGTGAGTTCGTCGCGGTGCGGGCCCCAGGCCATGTTGCGGAAGACCAGCTTCCGCCCCTCGGAGGGCTTTTGCAGGGTGACGGCGCCCTCGGTGACGGCGGGGCCGCCGGGCTGGGCCTGGTCGCGCCGGGCGGTGCGGTCGGCGGCGTGGAGGACGGCCCCGGTGCCGACGGCGCCGAGCAGCAGGACGGCGACCAGGAGGATGATCACCCTGGTCCGGTTCTGGAGTCGGTTCACGGGCTCTCCTCGACGGTGGTGGCGGCGGGTTCACGCAGGACGGCGGCCGCGCCGAGCACGCAGAGCGCGAGCGCCCCCGCCGACCAGCCCAGCGCGCCGGTGCCGCCGACCGCGCTCCACAGCGCGCCGAACAGCAGCGAGCAGGCGAACCGGGCGAGCGCCTGCCCGGTGCCGACCAGGGCGAGCCCGGCACCGCGCTGCCCGGCCGGGACGGTGTCGGCCGCGGCGGCGGCGAGCACGCCGTCGGTGGCCGCGTAGAAGGCGCCGTGCAGCACGAGGACGCAGACGGCCACCGCCGGGCCGCCGGCCGGTGAGAGCAGCAGCCCGTACGCGAGCAGCAGCAGCACGTGCCCGCCGAGGAAGAGCCGGCGGCGGCCGATCCGGTCGGCGAGGGCGCCGAGCGGGACGGCGAGCAGCAGGAAGGCAGCGGCGGTGCCGAGCGGCAGCAGCGGGAACAGGTCGACGGAGAGGCCGAGCCGGCGCTGGACGAGGAGGTAGAGGAAGGAGTCGCTGACGGTGGTGAGTCCGAGCAGGACGGCGCAGAGCGTGAGCCGTCGCAGCCCGGGAAGCCGCAGCAGGGTGAGGCTGTCGCGCACCGAGGGAACGGCAGTTGACGGATCGTCGGTCGACGGTCGGTTCGGCACGAACAGCAGCAGGACCAGCACGCCGAGGGCGGCGACGCACGCGCTGACCGTGAACACCGCGTTGTAGCCGTGCCGTTCGCCGCCGTCGGCGAGCATCGGCCCGCCCGCCAGGCGCAGCACGAGGAAGGCGGTGAGCGGGCCGAGCAGGGCGCCGGCGGTGTCCATCGCCCGGTGCACGCCGAACGCCCGTCCGCGGTGGGCGGGTTCGGTGGAGAGCGAGATCATCGCGTCCCGGGGTGCGGTGCGCAGGCCCTTGCCGGTGCGGTCGACGGCGATCACGGCGCCGATCAGCGGCACGGTGTGGACGAGCAGCAGCAGCGGTTTGCAGAGCGCGGACAGGCCGTAGCCGACGGCCGCGACGGTCTTGTGGCGGGCGGCGCCGTCGCGGCCGCGGCGGTCGGCGAGGTGGCCCCCGGCGAGGCGGACGAGCGCGCTGAACCCGTTCTGGATGCCGTCCAGCAGCCCGAAGCCGAGCGGGGAGAGGCCGAGGCCGGTGAGCAGGTAGAGCGGCAGGACGGCGGTGACCATCTCGGAGGAGATGTCGGTGACCAGGCTGACGGCGCCGAGGGCGAGCACCGTCCCGGGTACGGCGCGCAGGGCGGCGCCGCGCCGCCCCGGCGGCTCCGTTGCGGAGGCCGGGGCGGCGGGGGCCTTGGAGCTGCGGGAGTCCGCGACGTACACGGGCGTCAGTTCCAGATGCCGGTGATGTCGGTGGCGTTGGCGGCGTTGCCCGCGTGGGCGGTCAGCCCGGCGAGGTCCTCCAGGGTGCGCAGCACGTTGTAGTGGTTGTAGGTGGTGCCGGTGCTGCTGCCGGGGGTGACGTGGGCGCCGTAGACGACGGTCGGGATGCGGTTGCCGGCGAGGCGGTTGTCCTCGTCGAAGGTGACCACGAGCAGGCTGTTGTGGCTCTTGGCCCAGGTGGCGTAGGCGGCGAGGTTGGTCTGCAGCCAGGTGTCACCGGTGCCGACGGAACAGTCGTGCATGTCGTTGCACAGGTCCGGGATGACGAAGGAGACCTTGGGCAGGGTGGTGTAGTCGGTCGGGAAGGCGTCCATGCCGTAGGCGCTGGAGGCGGGCACGTTGCCGAAGCCGAACCACGGGTTGTGCTTCTGCGCGTAGTTGTCGACGCGGCAGTCGGTGGCGCCCTGGGCGGGCAGGCCCTCGTTGTAGCTGGCCCAGGTCTGGCCGGCGGCGAGCAGTTCGGAGCCAAGGTTGGGCTGCTGGAGGGCGCCGACGTCGACGCAGCTGTCGTCGGTGACGCCCTGCGCGCTGCCGGAGAACAGCATGTAGTAGTTGGGCTGGCTGGGGTGGGTGAGCGCGAAGGACTGGGTGAGCGTGGCGCCGCCGGCGACCAGCGTGTTGTTGATGTACGGCGCGCTGGAGCTGCTGCCGATGACCTGCGAGTAGGCGTGGTTCTCCATCACCACGACGATCACGTGGTCGGGCGAGGGCAGCCCGCCGGCGGTGTCGGCGGCCGCGCTGCCGCCGGCGGCCCACAGGCCGAGCGAGCCGCCGACGAGGCCGAGCCCGGCGGCGAGGGCGGTGAGGGGCCGGCGGAGCGGGCGGCGGAAGGGGCGGCGGGGGGACGTGGTTCCGGGGGTGCGGAGTCGTGCGAAGGCCATCGGGTCCTCCGTGCGTCGGGGCTGCCTGGTTGGAGCGCCGAGAACAGTAGGATCGCGCCGTGTCGTGTACCGCACAAGACAAGTGAAGAACAGGCGAACAGCTGCCGCCCGTCGGCGGTCCACGCCACAGCCGCCCCGATTGACCCGTTCCGACCGGGCGTGGTGGGATCACGGGGGCCCTTGTGGCGGGATCACGGATGCTCGTGTGCGGGGATCACCGGGCTCGCGGGGCTCGCGGGGCTTTGGGTGAAGGAGCGGGACGTGATCGGACTGGTCGCCCTCAACGGGACGGGCCGCCTACTGGCCGACGAGATCCACGCCGCCTGGCCGGAGACCACCCGCATCCACACCGCGGTGGCCAGTGCCTGCTTCGGTCCGACCGAGGCCCTGGACTACGCCCTCGGCCGCAACGACCTGGTGGTCTGCCTCGCGCCGGTCGCGGCCACCGCGCAACTGCTGATCGACGGCTCGCACCTGCGCCCGGGCGGGCCCGGCCTGGTCAGCCTGGACCTGAACCTGCGCTACGCCGTCCCGCTGACCGGCCGCGACAGCGGCGCCGACGAACTGGCCGAGGAACTCGCCGCCCTGCTCGGCGTCCGGGCCGTCCTGACCGGCAGCCCTCCCCCGGCCACCGCCCGGCCCTTCGCGCACCTGGTCGGTCACGCGTCGACGTACACCCGCGGGCCGCGCGGCTCGGCGGCCTCGCGGGCGCTCGCCGAGGGCCGGCCGGTCCGGCTGGAGAGCGACCTGGCGTACCCGCTGCCCGCCCTGCCGCCCTCCGCCCGAGCCGACGCGCCCGCCGACGCCCCCGTCCTGCGGGTCACCGACCGCACCCACCCCGGCGAGGACGTGCTCCTCGTGCACCCGCGCACCCTGGTCGTCGGGGTCGGCGCGGGCGGCGGCGCCACGGACTCCGAGCTGATGCGGCTGATCACGGACACCCTGGCCGAACACGGCCTGGCCCGCGCCTCGATCGCCCGGCTGGCGACGGTGGCCGGCAAGGCGGACCACCCGGAGGTGCGCTGGGCCGCGTTCTGCCTCGGCGGGGTGCCGGTGGACGAGCACCCGGCGGCGGACCTGGCCGCGGTGGCCGTGCCGAACCCGTCGGACCTGGTCGGCGCCGCCGTCGGCACCGCGAGCGTCGCCGAGGCGGCCGCCCTGGCGAGCGCCCCCGGTGGCGAGCTCGTCGCCGCCAAACGGAAGTCCGCCGCGGCGACGGTCGCGATCGCCCGGGCGGCGGTCCGCGGACGCCTCGCCGTCGTCGGACTCGGACCGGGCGCGCACGACCTGCTGGTGCCGCGCGCGCTGGCGGAACTGCGGCGCGCGTCGGCGGTCGTGGGCGCGCCGGGCGCGGTCGAGGCGGTCGCCGAGCTGCTGCGGCCCGGGACCAGGCGGATCGCGACGGACGACGGCGCCGGAGCGGCCACCGGCGCGGCCGTCGACATGGCTGTCGACCTGGCTGTTGACCTGGCTGTCGACATGGGTGTTGACCTGGCCGTCGACCTGGCCGCGCACGGGCACGCCGTCGCGCTGGTCGCCCTCGGTGACGGCACGGCACTGAGCGTGCCGCCGGGCGCGTACGACGTCCACCGCGTCCCTGGGCTGCCGCTCCACCCGCTCACCCCCGATGTACCCGCCCACCTGCAAGGAGACCCCACGTGACCGCCCCCGAACCCGACCTGCGCCACCACGGCGACGCCGAGGTGCGCGCCGACGGGTCCGGCCTGGTCGACCTCGCCGTCAACGTCCGCACCGGCACACCCCCGGCCTGGCTGCGCGACCGGCTCGCGGCCACCCTCGGCGACCTCGCCGCCTACCCCGACCAGGGCGCCGCCCGCGCGGCGGTGGCCGCCCGGCACCGGCGGCCCGCCGACGAGGTGCTGCTCACCTCGGGGGCGGCGGAGGCCTTCGTCCTGCTGGCCCGGGTTCTGACGGTGCGTCACATCGTCGTGGTGCACCCGCAGTTCACCGAACCCGAGGCGGCGCTGCGGGACGCCGGGCACCAGGTGCACCGGGTACTGCTGTCCCCCGAGGACGGGTTCCGGCTGGGGATCGTCCCGGAGGAGGCCGACCTGGTCGTCCTCGGCAACCCCACCAACCCGACCTCCGTCCTGCACCCCGCCGACGCCGTCGCCGCACTCGCCCGCCCCGGACGCACCCTGGTGGTCGACGAGGCGTTCATGGACACCGTGCCCGGCGAACGCGAGTCCCTCGCCCCGGCCCGGGACCTGCCCGGCCAGGTCGTCGTCCTGCGCAGCCTCACCAAGACCTGGGGCCTGGCCGGACTGCGGATCGGCTACGTCCTCGGGCCCGCACCGCTGATCGCCGCGCTCGGCGCCGCCCAGCCGCTCTGGCCGGTCTCCACCCCCGCGCTGGCCGCCGCCGAGGCGTGCAGCGGCCCGGCCGCGCTGGCCGAGGCGGAGGAGGCCGCCGCCGAACTGGCCCTGTGGCGGAGCTACTTGCTGAAGGGCTTGGCCGCCTTCCCGACTCTTCGGGTGTACGGCGAGCCGGCCGCGTCCTTCGTCCTGGTACGGCTGCCGGACGCGGCGGCCGTCCGGGAGCGGCTGCGCGGGCGCGGCTTCGCCGTCCGGCGCGGGGACACCTTCCCGGGGCTGGGCGAGGAGTGGCTGCGGATCGCCGTCCGGGACGAGGCCACCACCGACCGCTTCCTGGACGCCCTCGCCGCCGTTCTCACCCCACCGCCTCCCTCCCTGCCCCGCCTCGGCCCAGCCTGATCGCATCCCCCACCGCGACCCGGCCGGGCACCAGCACCTGCGCGTACACCCCCGCACAGGGCAGCGCGGGCATGCCCTCCAGCGGGACCAGGCGGTTCCGCTCGGCCGGGACGCGCAGGGCGGACGTGCTCCGGGGCAGCGGGCCGTGCCGCAGGGTCGGGACGGCGCAGCGCGGCGTGGGCACCACGATGCGCAGCCGCAGCACCGGCCCGATCGCCAACTCCCGCCCCACCCACGCGTTCTCGACGTACCCCTCACCCTCGGTGCGGATCACCAGGTTCGGGCGGTAGCGCTCCGCCTCGGCGCCGGTCGCGGCCAGCGTCGAGGTGGTGACCAGATGCAGCGGGGCGAAGTCGAAGAAGCCGCCGTCCGGCGCGGCCCGGCCCAACTCGTTGACGGTGACGTCGACTTCGGCCTCGATGCCGTGCGCCAGCACCTCCTCCGGCACGGCCCGCTCGATCGTCGCCCCGGGCGGGCGCTCGGCGATCAGGGCGACCTTGCGGCCGAGCGCCGCCGACAGCTCCTCCTCGTCCACGCACCGCCCGTCCGGGCCGGTGATCACCACGCCGCCCGCCGTGGTCGCCGCCGTGTAACCGAGCAGGCCCGCCCACAGCCGCGGGTTCTTGGCGCTGGCGACCTTCCCGGTGTCGAGGTCGAGCAGGGCGCGGCCGCGGTCCCGCTCCAGGCCGCGCCCGTCCACCCCGACCGCCGCCAACTCCTCCCCCAGCAGCGACTTCACCGGGTAGCGCCGCAGCCGTTCGACCGTCCCGACCCTCATGCCGCGACCGCCCATTCGCGCAGGGCCACGAAGTCGGCGGCCAGCAGGCCGATTCGGGGGTTGACGTGGAACGTGAGTGCCGGGGCGGGGTGGTGGGCGGCTATCCAGGCGGTGTCCTGCGGGCCGAGTTCGTCGTCCACCCAGACGAACGGGCGGCCGTCCGCCCAGGCGACCACGTCCCGGGTCTTCCAGTGCAGGCCGTCCGGGTCCTCCCCGAACAGGTCCGTCCACTGGATGTAGGGGAGTTCGGGCAGGCCGAGGTTCGGGCCGATGTGGGTGTTCGCCTCGCCCATCCAGCCGGTGGCCCACACCAGTTCGTAGGGCAGGCCGAGCAGTTCCGGCCCGTGCGCCGGGTTCAGCCACACCCGCAGCGGCTTCGCCCGCGCGCCGGAGTAGCGCGCCTGCCGGTCCGCCCACCAGGTCGGGAGCAGGCGGTGGGTGTCGTACCCCTCCGGCCGCCGGGTCTTCGGCGCGGCGTAGGGGTTGAGCGGTCCGTCCACGTCGAGGAGGAGCAGGGGCAGCGTCATGCCGTGAATTCTCCGGCCGCCCCGGCGGATTGACCAGCGGTTTGCGGGTTCACGGCCGGTGCCACAGGTTGCGGGCGGCCAGCAGCGGCAGCACGCCCTCGCCGAACCAGTACGCCTCCTCCAGGTGCGGCATGCCCGACAGCACGAACTCGTCGATCCCCAGCTCGTGGTACTCGGTGACCAGGTCCGCGACCTCCCGGTGGCTGCCCACCAGGGCCGTCCCGGCGCCGCCGCGCAGCAGGCCGATCCCGGCCCACAGCCCCGGGTACACCTCCAGCCGCTCGGCCGAGCCGCCGTGCAGCGCGAGCATCCGCCGCTGGCCCTCCGACTCGCTCTCGGCGAGCGCCCGCTGGGTCTGGCGCACGCGCCCCGGGTCCATTCCGGCGAGCAGCCGCTCGGTCTCCGCCCAGGCCTGCGCGGCGGTGTCCCGGGTGATCACGTGCAGCCGGATCCCGAACCGCACCACCCGCCCGCGGGCGGCGGCGAGTTCGCGGATCCAGCGGACCTTCTCCCGCACCTGGGCGGGCGGTTCGCCCCAGGTCAGGTAGACGTCCGCGGACTGCGCCGCGACCTCGCCGGCCGCCGGGGACGAGCCGCCGAAGTACACCGTCGGCACCGGCTCCGGCAGCCGGTTCAACCGGGCCCGCTCGACCCGCAGACGGGGCCCGTGGTGGTCGACCGTCTCGCCCGCCCACAGCCGCCGGACGATGTCCAGGAACTCCCCGGTCCGCGCGTACCGGGCGTCCTTGTCCAGGAAGTCCCCGTAGGCGCGCTGCTCGGCGGACTCGCCGCCGGTCACCACGTTCAGCAACAGCCGCCCGCCGGACTGCCGTTGGTACGTCGCGGCCATCTGCGCGGCCAGCGTCGGGCTGATCTGCCCGGGCCGGAACGCCACCAGGTACTTCAGCCGCTCCGTCACCTGCGTCAGCATCGCCGTCGTCAGCCAGGCGTCCTCGCACCACGCGCCGGTCGGCGTCAGCACCCCCTCGAACCCCAACTGCTCGGCGCTGCGGGCGACCTGCCCCAGGTACCCCAGGCTCGGCGGCCGGTCCGTGCCCGCCACCCCCGGTGTGGACCCGTGCCCACCCCCGACGATCTGCCGACTGTCACCGTTGGTGGGAAGGAACCAGTGGAACACGAGCGACATGGACGGACACACTCCTACGCCGGGTTGCCTGCGGGATGAGGACGGAGACACTCACCGGCAACACGCGGCCGCGCACACCCGCACCAGGTCCACGTGCAGACGTCGCACGAGGACACGGCGGGCGGAAGCGGTCATGCGAGCGATTATGCCCGACGACGACGGCCGCCGGCCCTCCCTTGTACGGGAGGACCGGCGGCCGGTGCGCAGCGGGGGCGGATCAGACCTGGCCGGCCTTCTCCAGGGCCTCGCAGCAGGTGTTGATCATGAGGCGGGTGACGACGTAGGGGTCGATGTTGGCGTTCGGGCGACGGTCCTCGATGTAGCCCTTCTGCTCCACCTCGACCTGCCACGGGATGCGGACCGAGGCGCCGCGGTTGGAGACGCCGTAGCTGTAGACGTTCCACGGGGCGGTCTCGTGCTTGCCGGTCAGGCGGGACTGGATGTCGTCGCCGTACTGGCTGACGTGCTCCAGCACCTTGTCCTGGGAGGCACCGAGGGACTCGCAGGCGGTGATGATGGCGTCGTAGCCCTCGCGCATCGCCTTGGTGGAGAAGTTGGTGTGCGCGCCCGCGCCGTTCCAGTCGCCCCTGACCGGCTTGGCGTCCAGGGTGGCGTCGATGCCGAACTCCTCGGCGGTGCGGTACAGCAGGTAGCGGGCGATCCACAGGTCGTCCGAGACGGTCAGCGAGGAGACCGGGCCGATCTGGAACTCCCACTGGCCGGGCATGACCTCGGCGTTGATGCCGCAGATCGCCAGGCCGGCGTCGATGCAGCGGTCCAGGTGCAGCTCGACGATCTCGCGACCGAAGACCTCCTCGGCGCCGATGCCGCAGTAGTAGCCGCCCTGCGGGGCCGGGAAGCCGCCCTCCGGGAAGCCGAGCGGGCGGGAGCCCTTGAAGAAGGTGTACTCCTGCTCGATGCCGAAGATCGACTCCTGGGCCGCGTACTTCTCGTCGACCTCGCGCAGCAGGGCACGGGTGTTGGACGCGTGCGGGGTGCCGTCGGTCTCCAGCACCTCGCACAGGACCAGGATGTTGTCACCGCCGCGGATCGGGTCCGGCACGACCTTCACCGGGTCCAGCACGCGGTCCGAGGCGTGGCCCTCCGCCTGGTTGGTCGAGGAGCCGTCGAAACCCCAGGTCGGGATCTTGTCCGCGTTGGGCAGGACCCGAGTCTTGGAACGGAGCTTCGCGGTCGGCTTGGTGCCGTCGATCCAGATGTACTCGGCCTTGATTGCCACGGCGGTGTACCTCGCATTGCTGGGTGGTGGGTGCCCGCGTAGCGTCGCAAGCCGCCGTTTCCCGGTTGTTCCTCTCGTGTAACGCGGATGTGAACCAACCCTCCGTATTGGCACGGTCACGGTGCGGGAGTGCCAGGGCGGCGCCCGGAGTGGCGGGAGCGCCACCCGGGGTGCCAGGGTCGCACCCGGGGTTCCGGGGTGGCACCCGGGATGGCGCT
>NZ_JBHXML010000030.1:0-98334 GCF_042720345.1 Kitasatospora sp. NPDC058478
GCCCTCCTGGCCACCTGGACCGGCGCCTGCTCGATATGCGGCCAACCCGCACCAACCCCCGACCCCCACCATAGGACCTAACAAAGCCCTACTAGGGATCGTTGCAACACCCCGGCTGGGGAGTGCAATGACCTTCGAGATTTGCAAGGGCCGGACGGTGGCCCAGGAGCCCAGGAGCCCAGGAGCCCAGGAGCCCAGGAGCCCGGGTGGCTCACGCGTGAGCGGGAGGCAAGCTTGTAGCAGATCGGCAGGTCCTCGGCTCCGTAGCCGAGGACCTGCCGCTGGTCAGCGCCGGCTTCACCTGCCCCGAAACGACCCAAGCCAATTGCACAATAAGCAATGATTCGACTACGGTCTGTCGCGAGCGACTCGTTTGACGCCTACCATCACCGCAGCTGAGCTCGCCCCGGCCGTCAGTAGAGGCCGGAAGCCCGGTTGCCTCGCCGTGCTCCCTCGGACACGAGACGATCCGCTGTCTCCCCTTCGGGCCGGATGATGAAGGGCCCGGACGGCACCAGAGGTCCCGTGCATTTCCGTACGGCGATCGACACGGGTGGAGGTCGGCGGTCGGTGTGTCCGCGCTCTCGCTCTGTCCGGTCCGATCGCGGCCGGGCAGTCGGATGCCGCACGCCGATGGACCCATCGGTCGACTTCTGGAGCGCTCTCTTGGCCGAGGCGATCAACCACCCCATTCCGCTCGACCAGTCCCAGGTGAATCTGGTGGCAGCTGTTCTACAACAGGCCGTGTGGGACTGCCGGCCACCGGCTGAACGGGCCACGCATGACGGTCAGGACTGCGGGATCACACTCGGCCGCTTGGCCGGGCACTGGACGGGCATCGCGGAACGTGAAGAGCACTGTGACGTCATCAATGTGAACGGCGAGCGGCTCTACGTCGTTTCCCTGTCCCTCGAAGGCTGGTACCAGGTACGCGCCGCGCTCAGCGAACACGCCGCACGGCTGTCACTCAAGCTGTCCGACAATCCGGAGAGCCGCGAGAACCGGCGACGCGTACGACGGGCCTTGCTTCTCGTGGATCGCATCAAGGAAGCAATCCATGGACGATGAGCCCATCGACGGAGCGGGCGAGCCAGTGTCAGGATGGCACCCGCCAGCCTTCAAACTGCCACGACCGACAGCGGTGAACAACCTCGCGACAGCTTTGTCGACGCGGGGGCTGTCCGACGCCGCGGCCCGCGCACTGGCGCGATCCGCCGTGCGGCCGGACGACATGCGGCGCAAACTGGCCGAAGCCACAGAGCTGAGAGTGCTGGGCGGGACTCTGTTCATCGTCGAGACCCGGCTGTGGTCCGCCTCAGTGATCCCCCATCCCGCCAACCCCCGGGAATACGGGCGTCGCCAGTACCCGCTCGGTGGCACCGACAGCGCTGTGGCCACCACCCCCGAGCCGGGCTCGCTGGTCGGCCGCCACGCCGAACTGGAACTCCGCGTCCCCAAGCCCGATCTTCTGGCACAGCTGCTTGAAGACACGAAAGAACGTCTGCTTCGGGAGAATCCCCTCGCGTACGACATCGCCGCGGAAGGTGTGCTACAGCCGCTGACGGTGGTTGCGCTCACTGTCGTGCACGCCAACGGACACCCCTGCTCCTCTCTGCTGGTAGCTGCGGACGGTTCGAGCCGTGTGAGCGCGGTCCACTCGCTCCTCGACTACTCGCCCTGCAGGTTGGCCTACGAATGGGGGCACGACGACCGGAAGTATCGGAAGGAGATCAACCGATGGATCCGGCACGCGCAGAAACAGGGCTGGGACGGCCTTCGCGAGGATGAACGCCAGAAGTTGCGTGCCCTCACTGTCCCGGCCCGAGTCGTGGTCGGCTTCGATCCTCACCCGCACGCGGGCCAGCGATTCCACATCGCGGTTCGCAACTTCATCGGGCTGACGCACATCCGCCCGCCGAGGCCCTACGGGCCTGCGGTGGAGAACGAAGCGAAGGCGGACGCCGTCCTGGACAGCCTCGCCGAACCGACACGTACCGGGGCGGCCCACATCACGGACGCGGAGAAGCGGTGGTTCTCCGCGACCGTCACCGCCGAGGAGGTGCTCACCAAGGGGCTCAGCCGCCATCCCGATATCAGGGCCGCGAGCATCGTCAGATCCCTGTTGGGCGGTGGCGTCGGAACCAGCCGCCGGGTGAATGAAGGCATCCGGTCCCTGACCGCGAAGCTGAGGCCCAAGCGTGAGGAACGCGTCGACATCGCCGTCGAGCTGATCCTTCGACCGTTGCGCGCGGGGAAGGAGGGCGACCTCGGCTTCATCCGGTCCCGTCGCGCAGCCTTGCAACGTGCCTATCGGCTACCCGAAATCGAGGGCTTGCCCGCCGGCCCCCTGATCGAGTCCGACGACCGAGGAGGTCCGACTCTGGAACAACTGCGTGACCGGGCTCTCGAGGAGGTCAGTCTCGGTCGCGGTAATGACGGCCGGCTGGGTGTCGCCCAGACGGAACTCGCAGTGAAGGCGGCCTACCACATGGCGGTGGCAGAGCCGATGGCCTTGCAGCGGGAGGTCTTCGGGGGATCCGGGGACGAGGACGACCGCTCCCCCGCCTCCGTGCTCCGGGCAATGCTCTCCTGCCACCGGGGTGTCCTCCAGGCGTACGAAGTCGTTCGCGCCGGACGGCAAGGCGACAAGCTGTACGAGGTCGGGGAGTCGGGCCATCGAGTCGTCACAGCCGCAGGCAAGGACAGAGAGTTGACCGACGGCCTGGTACGTCACGCCTACACCGGTGAACCGCTGGCAGAGGCGGCGGCCGGCTACCCGGCCGCGGCCATCTGCTGGGCGTCGGTGAGGAATTCCGTGAACTCCCTGCAACGGAACGTGAAGGTCATGGCGGCCGTACCGCAGCAGGTCGGTGGCAGAAGTCAGGTCGAGGAAGAGGGCTGGGATCCTGCCGAGGTTGTCTCCCTGCGCGGCGACCTCGATCGCATCGACCGGAACATCGCCCGCTGGGCGGATCGCCACATGGAATTGGAGCTGCTGCGAGAGGCAGAGCAGGATCCCACCGACACGATCGGCTAAAGGGTGCGCGGGGGCGACGTTGCCGTCCCTCACCTCATCCGCATCGCCGCATTCCTTCCGAAGCCTCCGTGGCGTACCTCTCCAGTGCAGGCACCCCGGTGGTGTCGCGATGCGCCTCCTGGTAGGTCTGGAAGGCCTCGTCGCGGTGCCCCCCGGTCTCCAGTGCTACGGCCAGCCGGAAGCGCAGGTCCAGCACGTGGTTGTCGATCCTCCCGTAGTGCCTCATCGCATCGCGCAGCCTATCCTTGATCATCGTTGCCGCCCGGGCCGGATCGCTAAGCATTACTTCCCCTGCCTGGCGGCACAGATCCTGGACCTCACTACGGTGCCGGAACTGCGGGGGCGTCGGCATGCTTGTGGCGCGCAACCGCAGAGCGGGCACCGGTTCCAAAGGGGCGCACGGATTGCGGTGCGGCAGGGTCGGGTCGTGCTCGATCAGGCCGTCGGGGGCGGGGCTCCCGCTCGTCGGCAGATACCCGCGCAGACGACGATTGACCTCGTCCGCAGTACCGGGCCTGTCGGCGGGGTCCTTGCTCAGGAGCAAGTCGACCAGCTCGACAAATTCGCGCGGGAGGTCGGGATTCACCCGTTCCAGCGGAATCGGCGACTCCTCCAGGTGCCATAGCTGGTAGTCGAAGACACTGGTCCCCTTGAACACCGGCCGGCCTGCCGCCATCTCATAGATGACGCCGCCGAGCGAGTAAAGATCGGACGACACCGTGGCAACCTGCCCCTTGAACTGCTCTGGGGCCATGTAGGCGAAGGTACCCGGCATGTCTCCCGTCCTCGTGAGCCTGGCTCTGCCGGCCTCCTCCGAGAATCGGGCGATGCCGAAGTCCAGGACCTTGATCAGGCCTTCCCGCTCCGTGAGCATGACATTCTCCGGCTTGATGTCCCGATGGACGATCCCCAATGCGTGCGCCTCCGCCAGCACGTGGCAGATTCCCACCGCCACGCTGGCCACCACACTCAGCTCCAACGCGCCGTGCTCGGCCATGAAATCCCTCAGGGTCAACCCTCGGATGTACTCCATGACCAGATAGGGGTAACCGTCCTCTTGGCCGTAGTCGAAGATGTGTGGGGCCCCCGCCACCTCGACCCTGGCGGTCGCGACCACCTCCTGTGCGAACCGCTTGATCAGGTCCTCCTGCCCTTGCGGATCCACGGAGTGCAACTGAGGGAATTTGACGACGATGACACGTTCCATCCTCTCGTCGTACGCCTTCCAGATCTCTCCCATACCTCCGGGGCTGAGGAACTCGTCCAGACGGTAGCGACCGGCGAGCAACAGGCCTCTGCGGGATTTCAGCACTGATTCCACCATTCCCGGGATTTTCCCGAGCCGTACGTCGACGTTCCGGAGACACACCGCGGCCCCTTGCCCCGGTGCCTGCGATCAGTGATGGGGTGGTTGCTCCACCGGACTGACAGAGCCGTCGGCCAGGGCGTCCAGCAATTGCCGGGCCATGTCGCGCCCGTCCCCGGCCAATCTGTCCAGGGACTCGTTGAATCGGGCCAGCTGCCGGAAGGCCCGTCCGATCCTCCGCTGTTCGTCCAGGCCTTGGACCGGCACGGAGAGGCGGGCACTGTCGATCCTCGTGCGGCTGCCGGAGTTCGACGTGCTTCCCGCGTAGCGCCTGTTCGTACCGTGGGCGAGTGTCCCCGCCAGGAACCAACTGTCGACCACTGACGGGTCCGGTCGGAGCACTGCGACTCCGGGGCCGGGCACGGCCCCGTACTCGACCGGGTCGGCCGGACGGGTTCCCTCGGTTCCACCGGTGAACAGCAGGACGTCTCCCTCGGCGACCACTTCCTCGGGCAGGGCGAGGGCCCGCTCCGTTGGCTCCGTACGAGAGATTCCCTGTTGCACGGTGATGGCCAAGTATTCGGTCAACCCCTCCCGCGCGGGATCGCGTCTGGACGTGCCGCGCCACATCCGGACCGCGCCCGTGCGTACGAGGTCGTCCAGCGAGGCCAGGGCAGGGGGAGCGGCAACGGTTTCCGCCACGACCGGCGGACCGGCCGACAGTTTCATCAGGTCCTGCCGGAAACGCGAGCGGTCCTCCTCCAGCTGCCGAAGGTCGACGGCGTCTCCGACCTCCCGCTGGACGTACCGGCTCGGGGTGAGGTTGACCTCGTTGTCGAGGAGGTCATGTGCTGGCAGTATCCGGCAGACCTCGCTGTCGGACCCGGCTCCTTCGAGGAATGCCCGCCACTGGGACACCACGACGCGGTGGACGAGTTGCCACTCGTCAGCCCCGTCCGCCTTGTCGGCGGCTGAGGCGGGAACGCTTTCGGCATCGATGAGGAGCACCTGCGGCGAGCCGTTGTCGTCCGGTGGCCCGGCGAGCCAGAGATGGGTCCCCATTCCGTGGACGGACGAGGCCCCGGAAGGCAGCGCGACGATCGCGCGCAAGGCGCCGCGACGCACGAGTTCGGCGCGGATGCGCCGCCCGGACGGCCGCACGGCAGCCGCTGCGGGCATCAGCATGGCGGCGTGCCCGTCGCTGTCGAGATGGGCCAGCGCGTGCTGGAACCACGCCAGTTCCGGCTCCGCATTCGGAGGAAGGCCGTAGCTCCAGCGCGAGTCGTAGCCCAGTTCGTTCCGCCCCCAGGAGCGCTGACCGAAGGGCGGATTGCACACGACGGCCTGGACGCGGTGTCCGGAGAAGGCGTCGTCGAGCAGCGCGTCGCCCGCCGCGAGCGCGGACTCCGCATCGGACCCGAGTCGGAGCCGGAGCCGGGTCACCTCGGCGAGGTCGGGGTCGAGGTCCTGGCCGTACAGGAACTCGGCTCCGCCATCGGCCATCGCGCTGAGCAGGCCTCCCGTCCCGCACGCGGGATCGAGTACCGTCCTCGGGGCCGTACCGTTGCCGGCCGCCACCACCTCGGCCATCAGGGCCGCAACGGGTGCCGACGTGACCTCCACCTGCCGCGCGTGGGCTTGGGTCCACCGGTCCAGCAGCGCCTCGAACAGCACCGACGCGCCGAGGTCGGCACTGAGCCGCCGCACCTGGTCGACGAAGTCCTGAGGCAGGTCGGGTCTGTCGTCGCTGCGGCCTGGCCGCCACTCGCCCGCGATCACGGCCCCGGTGGACGCCAGCACCGCGGCGGGACGCGTGGGGTCGCGCAGCGCGCTCATCCGCCGCCACAGCTCGCCGAGGGGCGAGACCGTCACGGCCCGTCCGTGTTCTCGGAGCCAGGTCACGACCTCGTCGAGCGAGAACTGCGGGCTCGCGGCCGTCCCCGCCACGGGTCCGGGAAAGTCGGGATGCCGTCTACGCCAGTTGCTGACAGCGGCGGGCCCGACGCCGGCGATACGCGCGATCTCCGCGGCCGTAACCATCGCACCACTCGTCATCGTTATCTCCCTCTACTCGATTCGATCGAAGCGCAAGTGGATCGTGAAGTCAAGTCACTCGATCGTGGTGGTTGATTGACTTCACACACTGTGCTCTCATGGTGCTCCCGCGAACCCCTATAGGCCTGGAGGCCACCATGGCGAGCTGGTTACCCCCGCCCCGCAGCAGCGGCCGCACCGACCTGATCCGCGTGTACGCAGGATCGGCCCGCACGCCGGAACGGCGGTGCGGGTACAAGACCGCTTTCAAGGCCCGCCCCGGACTCAGGCCTCCGAAGGGGTCACTGCCCGGTTACAAGGCTGACCCCCGGGAGGGTTTCAACCTGGCTCTGGCGGGTGCCGCGCTGGACCTGATCGAGCACCAGGACGTAGCGGTCGCCACCGCGCTGGCCCTCGCGCTGCGTGCCGATGGCGACCGCCCGGCGGCGGACCCTGGCCTCGTCGTATGGACCCGTACCGCGGTCACGCAGTACCTGGCCGGCGGTGAGCAGGGCCTGATTCCGGTACGCCACCCCTGGGTGCGGGTCACCTCCCTGAAAGCACCCGACGAACGGGGCGTGCGCCGTTACGAGCAGTGCGCCTGGGGCCGCCCTTACACCTCACCGGACGGATCCGTCCGCGAGCTGTGGATCCCGGTCGCTGGCCTGCTGTCCGAAGAAGAGCCCGACAAGGGCCAGTTGGCCGCGACCGCCATGGTCCTGGCGTTCGGGACTCCGCACCGACTTCCAGACAGGTTCCGGTGGAAGGACAACGCGGAACCGGTCGGAGCCGACACCCCAGACGGGGGACGGCTGCCCGATCTCGTCCGCATCCGTGAAGTTAGCTGCCTTGACGGAACGCGACGACTGGTAGACGAGCAGACGCCTGGGGAAGTCGAGGAAAGGTACCAGCGGATCGGGAGGCCGGAGCTCGCCGACGCGGTCTCCTCCGGTGACTTCGTCCCCGGCTACGACTGTGAGGACTGCAAACTCGTACCCGTCTGTCCCGCGCTCCGCCGCACCACCGGCCTCCTCGGAATCGAGGACACCACACGCCCCCGCCGGATCTGGTCCGTCACCAACGGCCGCTCGTACGCGGGGCGTCCGGACCACGACGAAGCGTGCGCCGCCCGCGAACGCCTCCGTCGGCTGAGGCTGCCGGACCGGACCGGTCGCTCCCTCACCCCCGCCGTCGTCCGAGGCCAGGCCGTACACGCCTGGATCCAGGAGCAGCATGAGCGTCATCCGGGCGTCGCCTGCCGGGCGGAGGACGCGCCGGACGGCAACTCCCCCTGGTCGGCCGGGAAGTGGACGGTGCCCCTGGAAGAAGCGGACACCGGGTCACGGATGGTGGTGGCCCACGTACGGCACTGCCCATACCAGCTCTCCACGGTGACGACGCTCATCCACGAGAAGTCCGTCATGATGCACGACACCGCCGCCGACGTGCTCGTGACCGCCAAGGTCGACCTGCTCTACCAGGACAGCGCCTCCTGGGTCTACCGGGAGATCAAGACCGATGCACGGTTCCGTCGTCCGAGTGAATCCGATCTGCTTCGTGATGTGCCCCAACTGGCCCTTGCCATCCTGCTCATGGAACGCGATCAGGGTGACCTCACGACTTCCCGGGTCGAGCTCGAACTGCTCGGGCCGGACAGAGCCCGGCTGGTGATTGTGGACCCGTCGGATCCCCTACGCAGGGCCGAAGCCCGCCAGGTCATCCACGACCTGGCGGCCGGCTGGCACACCGACACGACTGCGCTGCCCCGGCCCGGTCGGTACTGCCGGTACTGCGACATGGCGGAGTGGTGCCAACCTGGCCCGCCGCCCGGCGCGCCGACCGAGCAGGGAGTGCGGCCGTGACCTCGAACCCGCGGCGACCACGCGACAATCCGACTCGAACGGTCTTGTTCGAGCACCCTGCCACGCCGGGGTGGCCCGACCGGCAGGGGGCTCTCCTGCTGCGCAGCATCGCGACGGCCATCGTCCACCTCAGCGAGGTGCCCAACCCGGGGACCTTCGCCCTGCCGTACGCCGCCCCGGTGCAGCAGGCACTGGACGGCGTCATCCTTAGCTGCCTGCTCATGAAGGCTGAACCCCCGGAGAGTGTCCCCCAGCTGGTGGAGTGGTGCTCGGAGTTCCCGATCGACAACCTAGCCTTCCCCGTCCCGTCCGACATCGCACCGCCGGACTCATATCTGGTGGACCGGAAGACACGCCAACCCACCCAGATCTGCTACGAACTGGCGTTGAGCGGTGTCGACCCCACCGCGCAGCAGGTCGGGCGCCAGGCCATGGACGACGCTGCCGAACTCTGTCGTGACGACGACAGCCCCGACACCTACCGGGCTTTCCGTGAGCTGCTGATCAACCGTCCGGTCCTGACCGGCCGCGAACTGGCGACACTCCCCAACGACGGAACGGGCCTCGAAATCCTGGCAGCCCCGCTGCGTGCTCTCTACATCCCAGCAGCAGCAAGTCATCGGGACCACAACACCAGGACCTACACGGCTTGCGGATACTGCCGCACACTGCTGCACCCCATGGTGCACGGTGGTCTCGTCTGCGAGCGAGACACGTGCCGACTGCGGGGTACGACCAAACGGGGCAGGGAGTACCGGGCTGACGACAACGACGGCGGAACCCACCAACTGATCCGTCCACTTCGTCAATGGGTCGCCGGGCCGGGAACCCTGGAACAGGAACTGGCGGAACGGCTACAGAAGTACGGCGCCGTCGTGCAACTGTGGCCCTCCTACGGCACCTACGGACTGCATGTCCGCTTCCCCTGCGGCCAGTCGTGGGCGGTGGAGGTCAAGGACTGGTCCAGCGCAGCCCTGCTGGGAACGTCAGCCCGGCCACCCGCCGCGGACCCGCCGTACGACCGCTGCTTCTGGGCGGTACCACGCATCAGGCTCCACGCGGACACCGGGTACCGGAACAGGTTCCGAATCCACGGAGCTGGTCCGAACTCCGCCCGCCTGGAGCTCGTGGGCATCGACGACCTCGCACGGGCCGCACGCCGACAGTCGGCTGCGGTTCCCGGCCGCCACGCTCCAAGCGGGCCTCCCCTTCCAGCCGAAGGACTCTTCTGATGCGCGACCGTACCTCGTGGTACGCGAAACTCAGGCCGCAGATCCACCTGGCCTGGCCGACCGGCACCGGCCGGCGGCATACGACCCGTCTGTGCGTGGTCGAGCTCGCCCTGTACCTGCTGGAACGCCTCTGCCCCGGGGAATCCGCTCTGTCGGCGTGGACCCTGCTCGGCGGCTACCCGTTCGGCCTCGTCCACCAGGACACTCCAAAACGCCGCCGGGTGTTCCGGATCGCCCGCCACCAGATGTGGCGGTTCAGGCGGCCCCGTACCTGGGAGCGGGCCCTCGAGCAGTACTGCTCCTTCCCCGAGGAGGTCCGCGGCTATGTCATCACCGACCCCGCACTGCCTCCGCAGCGGGTGGCCACCTCGGTGGCGCCGGACCGCTGGAACGTGTACGAGGAGACGCTGACCAGTGAGCCGCCGTTCTACTTCCGGGACCGGCTTCCCCTCGCCGAGCCTGGTCAGGCCTACCGCTTCGTCCAGGGAAAGCTCCAGACCTCCGTCTCCCTGCCCGACTACCTGCCAGTGCTGGACGCACATCCCCATACCCTGCACATTCCGGTGCCCAGGAAGGGCCCGATCGGGGCAAGCCGTGACGACCTGCTCGCTACAGCCGCATGGATGGACCTCGAGCTTGGGATCGAAGAGAAGCACAAGACCTGGCACTACCGGGTGGGCCGGCTGGAGTTCGACCTCCTCGACTCCGTCAGTCAGGAGTTCGTCGAGGGCGGAAGCCTGTCCGTCGACGGGCTGCTGCACCTCGTCGGCATGGTGGGTGCAGGCAAAAGCACCCTGCGTGACGTACTGAGCATCCACCTCGCCCGCGAAGGCAGGAAGATCACCATCGTCGTTGGCGACGTTGCGGAACAACTGAGCCTCGTCCAGCTGTTGCGCCAGTTGCACGGTATCAAGGCCGCCCCTGTGCTCGGCACCTCCACCCGGGCCAGGAACGCCCAGCGAATGCATCGTCGGCTCTCGTCCCAGGGCTCCGGCAGCCTGCTCACCCACGAGGCCGAACACTTCACCTACCTGAGCACGGCCTGCCCGCTCGACGCTCTGCGAGGCGTGGAGGCGGCGGGACCACCGCAGATCTCCGAAGCCCCCTGCACCAGTCTGTATCCGGTCGAGCCGCCCGCCATGAACCCCTCGTCCGTCCAGGGCCTCGAACCCGCCGCAGGGGACACCACTGCGGCTACAGACGACCCGGTCGACGCCCGGGCACACGGGTGCCCGCTCTGGGGCGGCTGTCCGCGCCAGCGCGGCGCGGGCGAACTGGTCGATGCGGACATCTGGGTGGCTAACCCGGCAAGCCTCCTCTACGGACTAGTGCCCAGCCACCAGAACCGGGAGCGAGCACGTTTCCTGGAGGCCGCCGTCCAGCGCAGCGACCTGATCGTCGTCGACGAGGCCGACCGGGTGCAGATGCAGCTCGACACCATGTTCGCTCCCTCGGCCACGCTGGTGGGACGCTCGCCCGACTCCTGGCTCGACAGTCTGCAGAGCCACACCGCGAGCGAACTGGCCCGTCGGGGCCGGCTCCAACTGTCGAACTCCGACGTCGTGCGCTGGTCCTCAGCCCTCACCTTGGTGATCGCGGCGACCAACCGGATCTACTCCATGCTCATGCGCCACGAGAAACTGAGCTCGTGGGTACAGGCCGACTACTTCAGCACCTGGACGATCCAGCAGAAGCTCGTGGACGACTGGTTCCGCGGGGAACACGAGCCGGAGGACGACCAGGACGAGGAACCCGACCTCGATCCGGACAACGACACCGCCGCCGAGGACGACCCGGAGGAGTCCGACGCTCAGGAGCCCACTGACAGTGGCCCCAAGGAGGAGAGGGTAGCCCGACGAGACGCGGTGACGGCCCTCCTCGACGAGTTCCGCGACGACCCTCTGGGCGACCACCGACCCGCCGATCCGGAGCACGCGGAGCTGGTACGACTCACTCAGGACCTCCTCCACACCCTGGACGACGAGGAGACCCACCGCCGCGCCCAGACGACCTTGTCCGGCCTGCTCTGGGATCCCCTCGACAATCGCATCGACCTCCGGACCCGCACCCACCGGCTGGAGTTCATGCTTCTGCTCGCGGTGCTCCAGCACCGCCTCGACGTTCTCACAGACCTGTGGCCGCAGGTCGAGTCCCGTCTCAACCTGGAGGCGACCGACAACCAACTGTCGCGACGTCCTCCGATGGACTTCAGCCCGCTGGTACCCGAATCACCCATGGGTAACATCCTGGGGTTCCAGTTCCTGACCGAGGAGGAACCCGGTGCCGATCCCGGCACCAGCAGCCCCGTCCTCCGGTTCTTTCGGTGCGCGGGCGTCGGCCGCTCCCTGCTCCTCGGACTCCACGAAATGACCGGCCCGGGGGACACCGCTCCACCGCATGTCCTGCTGATGTCGGGCACGAGCTGGGCCGGCACCGCGGCGGGCGCCCACGTGCTGGCACCGGTCGGCGCGATCCTCAAAGCGCCGCCCAGGGAGCGCCAGGCGATCCGGCAGACGACGTTCCGCAAACTCTTCCTGAGGGGGCCGGATGGCAAGCCCCTGCACCTGTCGGGGACCCGCCCGGACCGACGGCCGAAAGTCCTGGAACTGATGCTGGACCGGCTTGCCCGCCCCCGTGACGGCCGGACGATGAGCGACCTGGACCAGGAGTTGGACCTGATCACCAACAGCCGCCGGCGGCGCCTGCTGCTCCTCGTCGGCTCGTACGAGGAAGCGCGGATCGGGGCGAAGTTCCTGCACGGAATTCCCCGGTGGCAAGGGAAGGTATGCCGGCTGGTCGCCGACGACGTCGAGCTGGAGGTCTCCTTCGGCGGCGCTGCCCCGGACACCTCGGACTTCCCCTACACGGACGACGAGCCCATGGTGCTGCGCCGAGGTGACGTCGCAGGTTTCGCCACCACGGGGGCCTTGGTCCTGATCGCCCCGCTCCTCTCCGTGGAGCGGGGCCACAACATCCTCAATGACCTCGGGCAGGCCGCCATCGGCTCGGTGTTCTTCCTCGCCCGTCCCCACCCGAGGCCCCACGACATCAACCTGGCTGTGCAGGGCATCAACAGCTGGGTCACCCGGTATCTCCTGAAGGACGGGCCTTTCGACGAACTGGTCGACTCCTCGGGCGACCTGGACGCAGCTGGGCGCGCCTTCCGCAGTCAGGCCCGCGGGCACTGGCGTCGGCTCCTCACCCGCCCGATGGCCTGGTGGTCGCTGTCGGACGAGGAGAAGGAGGCTTTCACGTGGGACAGGACCGTCGTCATGTGGCAGGTCATCGGCCGACTGGTACGCGGTGGGGTACCGGCCCGCGTCGTGTTTGTCGATTCCAAGTTCGCGGAGCGCGAGGCCACCGGACGCGGCCCCGACACCTTCCGCACCGGCCTGCTGGCCAGCATGCTGCACGTCCTGGAGCCGTACCTGACGGACGACCCAGGCAAGCCGCTCCGAGACCGCCAACTCGTCCGTGCTCTCTACGAGCCGTTGTACCTCGCGCTCAAGGAGATGCCCGCGTACCGGTCGGACACCCGCTCCCGCACGACCCGACGAGGAGAACGACATGGCCGTTGAGCCCTACGACCTGGTCCGGGCAGCCGCTTATGCCCCGCCCGAGGGGGCGCAGTGGGGCGTCCCCTACTACACGCTCAGCCTGCCCGAACATATCCGTGAGGCCCTCCTCGCCCTGTACCGCCTGGGGTTCCGGAGGCCGGAGCTCGGCCGGTCGGTACCCATCGGCCGCTTCAACAACCTGCTCCAGGCCTTGGCGCCCGAAGTGGTCTCGGTTGCGAGGTGGATCGACGTGAGCCGCGACGAACCGTGGCTCTACGCCCGCCGCCCGGTCCCCTCCGACGTGTTCGGCACTCTCTTCCGTGCATGGGTGAACGACCTCCGACCCGAGCCCGCCCACCGAAAGCTGGTCCGCCACCTGCTCGGCGAGTTCGACCTCGGCCAACTGACCTGGGAGCGCCGGAATGTGGCGATGCTGTCACGTAAACTCACTCACCCCGGCGGCACCGCCCAGCCTGACGAACGGCTCTATCAGCTGCTCCCCGATGCGTTGATCAACCAGGCTCTGGCTCTGGAACCGTTCACGTACGACGGTGGATCGCTCACGTTCCGCGGGGTGGCCCGCAGGCCGTCCGAACGAGGCGCGGAGATGATCTCCTGGCCGCCGGACGAACACCTCGACAAGGACGGCGTCCGCTGGCGGTACTCCGCGCTGATCGCCGTCACCCTCCAGAGCGTGCCCTTCGACGGATCCATCCGGATCCACGTCAGGACCGGTGTCCGCAGATGGGCCACTCGCACCGGGAAGGACGGCCTCTACCTCCCCCCTGCCCGCGCCACATCCGTGTACCTGCTGGCCGACGCCCCCTGGATCGCCGATTCCCCGGACTCCTGGGTCTCGGAGCGGTTCTCGGTGGCCCGGGTTCGCTACGACCGGAGGCTGGGCAAGTCCCGTTGGGAAGCCGGCGGCAGTGACGGGATCCTATCCCGGGTCCCGTTCCACCAAGCGCTGCCGGAGCCTTCGGAGCTGACCGGCCAGCCGATGGAATGGCTCAACCGGACGAAGGGCGTGACCGCGGCCGTCGTCCACAGCACCCACATGGGTTCGCACGGTGTCCTGCCCGGGTTGATGCCTGGTGACCGGGTGCCACTGACCGAATGGTTCGAGGCCGCCTTACCGGTGTGCCTGCCAAGGATCCCCGACCTGGTCCGTGCCGCTCGGTATCCCGTCAATCCACACCCGTACCGTCCGTCGAAGCCCGACGCTGAAGTGTATCCGGAGCCCTTGGATCGGCGGCAACGCGAGGACGTAGAACTCCGCCGGAGCCTGGCCGAGTTGACCGACGGGCTGCCGCTCCAGCTGGAGTTTCTGTGGAACACGACAGTTCACCGGGACGCCGGAGTGAAGGCGTTGGCCGCCGTCTTGGGCGTCGAGGAAACGAACCTGGAGGGTAAACCAGGACCGGAGGCACTGGTCTGGAAGACTCCCGAACTCACCGTTGAGCTCCGGCTGGAGCGTGTTGGGGAACTGGCGGCCCCGCTGGACCTCCCCCAAGAGACGAAGCGGAAGACGGAGGCCCTCCACGCGGCGATCGGACGGCGGCGAGAGGACGTGGCCCGGCGGGCGGACCCGATCAGCACCTCGGTGCTCCCCACCCTGGCACTCGTGGAAATCCGGGACCGGCGGACCTACGGACCGCGTGACGCCGACCCGAAGTTCGCATTGCGCCTGGGATTCAGCGACGTCCGTCGGCTCACCCAGTTCCTCGTCACCCAGCGCCGCCCGGACCATCAGGAGAAGGCGGCCAAGGCTCGGTTCGAGAAGCTGAAGTCGTGCTGGCGAGACGGCCTCCGCCAGTTGGGCCATCGGATCGTTCCTGAGCACAGTCTCGGTGACGCGATTCCCGCTGGCATCCAGTACGTCGCATTCTGGATCGTGAAACGACGTGTGGACGGCCCCACCCGAAAATCCGGGCTCGTTCCCGTGGCCGTCCGCATCCGGCCCGACGTGCGTGGCGGCCAGGCCTTGATGGGCTGGGACCACCTCAACGGCACCTGGCTTCCCTACCCGGAGTTCCTCCTGCGGCTCTCCGAACAGGCCACGCTTCCGGAGTCGGACGACGACACACCTGATGACTCCGGCCCGACGGACGAGGACCGGCCGGACGACCTGTTCTACGACGCTGAGGAGGATGACAGCCAGGGCACCGCCGAACCGGGGGAGCAACTCGCCACGGGACGCCTCGAAGATCAGCGCGCCTACGTCGCCGGGGCCGTCCAGGAACTCCTCTTCAGCCTGCGGGACACCCCGACCCTGCTTCTGGTGCACGCGCAGAACTCTCGCCGGTTCTGGCCCTGGCTGCAGAACGCCGTCGTTCAGAAGGACCGTGTTCAGATCCACGGCGAGCCCGTACAACGCCTCTCCGTCCAAGGTCCGGGTCTGCGACTCGTTCGCCTACGGAACCAATCGAGCGACGAGACTCCCCAGTGGTGGGCCTGCGATAAACAGTCCCCGACGGGCGGAAACGAGACGACAGCCGCACGGATCGGGATCGCGAAAGGCCTGTGGAAGAGTCCCAGGGCGGCGGAGGACAACCGCGTTTTCTCCAGTACCTCCCCCAAATCGTCGTCGGCGACGAAGTCCTCGGTAGTGGCCTCCCGTTGGGCCTTCCGGCCCTACACGAGGGATGGCAAAACCGGAATGACCATCGACACCGACAAGCCTGCCTGGAACCCCGTCCTGCTGGAGGTCGCCGTGGTCGGCTGCCAGCCCGGAGACGACCCGGAAGCTTGGGCGGGGCTGGCACACCAACTGCGCATGACACCGGACTACCGCGACATGCTGGCCCTGCCGTTGCCCCTCCACCTCGCGCGCAAGGCACAGGAATACGTCCTCCCCGTACACCGAGCCGGCGACGAATCGGCAGCGGAGGACAACGCGTCGGTCCAACTCGTCTTCGACCTCTTCGAGTCCACCACAGATGAGGGGTGACCGCGATGGATCTCCACCGTATGTGGGCCGACGCCCACCAGCTCTACGCCGTGCCCCATTCCGCCTACGCGCCCGACGCCGACCGCTCGCTGTCGGAACAACGGGCCACATGGTGCTCACGCCTCAGCGAGGAAGCACCCAACGGGCAACTGCTCAAGACGAACGTCCTCTTCGACATGCTGCGCACGGCGGAGAAGATCCACCTCCTGCACGTCACCCACGCCTTCGAGCGCATCACGCAGGACGGCGCCCTCCGGCCCTCCGGCGGATGCCTCGTCGGCAGTATCTACTGTGCGCCCCTGATCCCCGAGGCGGGTGGACTCCGCATGCACAACCTGGCCTCGTACATCCTCACCAAAGAAGTACCTGCCACGCTGAGCCGCTCCGGCGCGACGGACCGGGTTCCCACCCCCCTGGTGCTGGAGGTCACCATGCCGCCCCATGCCTACCGTGAGCTGGCGGGTCTGGACTACCTCCGGCTCGGATCGATCCACCTCCACAACTACCACGGCCTGAAGTCACTGCTCAGCAGGGAGGAACGGCACCAGTTGCACGAGACGGTCATCGGGCGGATCAAGAACTCGGCCGTCTTCCTGTCGCTGGCCGCCTCCATCGCCCACCGTGGGTGTACCGGCGAGGAGGAGTTCTCCCGCATCCTCGACGCAGCCATCCAGCATCTCCCCATCCTCGGATACATCTACTTCGAAGCACTGGCCGAGTACCTGATGCTGCACTCGAGGTCGCCGGAGACGTGTCGGCTCGCCGAGCGGGGAGAGCTCAACAATTGGTTGTATAAGGAGCTCTTGTTCGGCGTGTTCCCCGGAACACCCGGCCGCTTCGACCTCTCTCGGTTCCGGCCCCGTCTGGACGATCTCGAATGTCTGCTCGCCGGCCTCGATCCGACGCTCGACGCGCGGCACGCCCGTACCTTCCTCATCGAACGCATCAGCTACCTCACCGCGGCCCATCTCTTCACCCCCGGACAAACACCGGACGACTGGCACCGCGCGCGCTGGAACTTCGAAAGCGCCTCACGACAGTTCGGCCCCCTGCTGGGTCACCTCATCCACCGCCAGCTACGCACGTTCCGTCGCTATCCGGACTTCTACCACTACTTCGATGAATCCAAGGCCCTGCAGGCGTGGAACTACTGGAACCACATGGACATCGTGATCCCCTTCAACGGCACGATCCCCAAAGGGGAAGTCGGGATCAACCCGGCTTACGCCGACGCGGAGTACCGGGTCTGGCGGGCGGAGGCAGACAACCACGGCCGCGTCCATCCCGTCGAGGAGATCGAACTCAAGATCGCGCCCCGGCTCATCGACACCAAACACACGTTGATGCGCAGCATGCCGCCCTCCCAAGCGGCATCCGGCCGCTGAAGACACCGGGCGCGATCACGGGCGAGCGGCGCCGGCCAGCGGTTACCTCAATGACCCCGAGCGGCCCCCAGACCCAACATGGCACCTCGTTTGGTCTCGATTTCGGTCTCATTCACCCCCCGTCCGGCCCGGTTCGGCAGCTACCCAACGGCTCGTTCCGGTCCAGGTCAGAACGGGTGTGAACCTCGGTGAACGGGGTTCGGGAGAATTGGAAAGCGTGTCAGGGAGCAATCCCTCGCGAGTTCGAATCTCGCATCCTCCGCCGACAGATGGCCCGGACTGCACAGCGGTCGGGGCCATCGTCGTATCTCCGCCTGGGGCAGGTGGAGCCCCAGGGTCGCCGACAGGTGGCGGATGGTGCTCAGAGGGACCATCCTTCGCCTGCTCCGACGGCGCAGGGGCTCCGGCAGTGCTGGGCATCGCCGCCCACGGGGCCCTTCCGCCTGACACATGGGGCGACATACTTCAGGTGCGAGTTGATATCAGGAGGTGTGTCCCATGAGCCGGACCGTGATCGATCTGGACGACGAGCTGCTCGCCGATGTGGCTCAGGCTCTCGGCACCAGCACCAAGAAGGAGACGGTCAACACCGCTCTACGCGAGGTGCTGGAGAATAGACGGCGAGCGCTCGCCCTCACGCGGCTGCGTGCCGCGGCCGATGCGGGGTCCTTCGACCTGGAGATCTTCGAGGACAAGAGGAACTACCGTCGGTGAACGCGGCGCAATTCCTGATCGACACCAGCGCGCTCGCGCGTTTCATGTGCGGCGACGCCGAGCAGTAGGGCTGGGAGCAGGCCGCAGCGGCGGGCTTGGCCGCAACCTGCCCCATCACCGAGCTTGAGTTCTTCTACAGCGCGCGGACAACAGCCGACCGCACGCAGTGGATCGAAGACATGCGGCTGGGTGCCGGTCGATGACCGCGCCTGGCACGTCCAGGGCATGCTGACCAAGCGAGGTCAGCATCGCAGCGCCGGAGCCGTGGACCTGATCGTCGCGGCCACGGCCGAACTGCAAGGCCTGACCCTCCTGCACCGGGACCGCGACTTCGAGTGCATCGCGAACGTCACCGGACAGGCCCTCCAGTGGTACGGGCCGGAGAGCGGCAAGTGAATCCTGCCCGGTCCAGTCCAGGACCGGGAGCCGGAAGAGGGCCCTGGTCCTGCTCGAACCGCAATCTCGCAACTCTTCCTCCGCCCGACAGGCCATCGGCGGGGCCGGATCGCGCCTCGACGGGTGTCGGGGGGCCGTACCGGCGGGGGGGGGGGGGGCGGGGGGGGGGGGCGGGGCGCCCCCCCCCCCCCCCCCCCGGGGGGGGGAGTGTCAGGGTGTCGGCGGTTCGGTTGGGCGGGGGCGGGTGCCCGGGGGGAGGACTTGGGCCTTGAGGTGGAGGTCCGGGCTGTGGCGGAAGCCGAGGGTGAAGTCGACCCACTGGCCGGCTCGTAGGGGCGGGGGGTCGGCGATCATCAGGTCGGCGTCCTCCGGGGCCATTGCCAGTTCGCCGCGGCCCGGGATCGGGAGGGCGGTCACCGGCTCCCAGCGGCCTGCGGCGCCCTGGTGGAGGTGTCGCTTGATTGTGATCCGGCCGCCGAACTCCCAGCTGGCGGACGTCAGTTCGTCCGGTACGTCGCCCGGGTTGCGGATCGTGAAGAACGCCGCTGTGGCCGGGGCCGCGCCTGCCGCCGGCAGCAGCAGCCAGCCCGGGCCGGCCTCCACCGGCCGGGGCCGCCCGGCCCCGCCGACCGCCGTCCACCCGGTCAGCAGCACCAGCGTCAGCGCCGCCGCGCCCACCGGCGGGCCGACCACCCGCAGCCGTCCGAGCGCGCTCATCGCCCCGCTCATCGCCGGGCCCCCTTCCGGGCCGTCGAGGTGCCCCGTCCGGGCTGCCAGGTGCGCAGCCGCAGGCTGTTGCCGACCACCAGCAGCGAGCTGAGCGACATCGCCACCGCCGCCAGCATCGGGTTGAGCAGGCCGACGGCCGCCAGCGGGATCAGCACCACGTTGTAGCCGAAGGCCCACAGCAGGTTGGCCCGGATCGTGCCGAGGGTCCGTCGAGCCAGCCGGACGGCGTCCACCACCGCCTCGATGTCGCCGCGCACCAGGGTCAGTCCGGCCGCGCCGATCGCGGCGTCGCTGCCCGAGGCCAGCGCCACCCCGAGGTCCGCCGAGGCCAGTGCCACCGCGTCGTTGACGCCGTCGCCGACCACCGCGACCGTCCGCCCGGCGCCCCGCAGCTCGGCCACCACCGCGGCCTTGCCCTCCGGCGAGGCCGCGGCGTGCACCCGTTCGATGCCCAGCTCGCGCGCCACCGCCCGGGCCGCGCCCGGGCCGTCGCCGGTCAACAGGACGGTCTCCAGCCCCATCCCGCGCAGCCGGTGGAGCGCCCGCCAGCTGCCCGAGCGCAGCGTGTCACCGACGGTGAGCACGGCCGCGGCCCGCCCGTCCAGCTCGACCACCACGGCCGTGCGGCCGGTGTCCGAGGCGGCGGTGACCGCGTCCGCGAGGTCGGCGGGCAGCGGCTGCGCCGTGCCGTCCGGGCGGACCACCCGTATGCTCCGGCCCTCGACCACCCCGGACACCCCGACCCCGGTGGCGGCCGCGAAGGCGTCCACCGCAGGCAGCGGACCGCAGCGCTCCCGCGCGGCCGCCGCCACGGCCCGCCCGATCGGGTGCTCCGAGCGGTGTTCCACCGCGCCGGCCAGCCGCAGCACCGCACCCTCGTCGAGCCCCGAGTCGAGCCCTTCGTCGAGCCTCGCGTCGAGACCTTCGCGGCGGCCTTCGTCGAGCCCTGCGTCGAGGCCCTGGGCGACCGTCACCGTCGCCAGTTCCATCCGCCCGGTGGTCAGTGTCCCGGTCTTGTCCAGCACCACGGTGTCGACCCGGCGCAGGCTCTCCAGCACCTCCGGGCCGCGCACCAGCACGCCCAGCTCCGCGCCCCGCCCGGTCGCCGCCAGCAGCGCCGTCGGGGTGGCCAGGCCCAGGGCGCACGGGCAGGCGACCACCAGGACCGCGACCGCCGCCGTCACCGCCGCCTGGGGGGCTGCGCCCGCTCCGAGCCAGAAGCCCAGCACGCACACCGCGCCCGCCAGCACGCACGGCACGAACACCCCGGCCACCGCGTCGGCGAGGCGCTGCGCCCGGGCCTTGCCGGCCTGGGCGTCCGCCACCAGTGCGGTGATCCGGGCGAGTTGGGTGTCGGCGCCGACGGCCGTCGCCCGTACCACCAGTGCGCCGCCGACGTTGACGGTCGCGCCGGCCACCGCGTCCCCGGGGCCGACCTCCACCGGCACGCTCTCCCCGGTCAGCAGGCTCAGGTCGAGCGCCGAACCGCCCTCGACCACCACCCCGTCGGTGGCCACCCGTTCGCCCGGCCGCACCACGAACTCCTGCCCTGGCAGCAGCAGTTCGATCGGTACCAGGCGCTCTTCGCCGGTCCCGCCGTCCCGGACGCACACCTGCTTCGCGCCGAGTTCGGCCAGTGCCCGCAGCGCGGAGCCGCTGCGCCGCCGCACTCGGCCCTCCAGCAGTCGCCCGGCCAGCACGAACAGCGGCACCCCGACCGCCGCCTCCAGGTAGACGTGCGCCGCG
Source organism: Kitasatospora sp. NPDC058478 (assembly GCF_042720345.1). Lineage (NCBI taxonomy): Bacteria > Bacillati > Actinomycetota > Actinomycetes > Kitasatosporales > Streptomycetaceae > Kitasatospora > Kitasatospora sp. NPDC058478. Next base: position 20,949 of record NZ_JBHXML010000030.1, read on the forward strand.
CCGCCGCCGTCCGCGGTCAGCGAGAACGGCATCCGCATGCCGACCTCCCCGGCGCCGCCGAACACCAGCGCGTACGCGGACCAGCCGAAGGACGCCACCACCCCCAGGCTGACCAGGGTGTCCATGGTGGCCGCCGCGTGCCGCAGCCCCTGCCAGGCCCGGCGGTGGAACCCGGCCGACCCCCAGGTGACCACCGGGACGGCCAGCGCGAAGCAGACCCACTGCCAGCCGGGGAACTGCAGTGACGGCACCATCGACAGCACCACCACCGGGACGGCCAGCAGCGTCGTCACCAGCAGTCGCCGGCGCTCCGCCGGCTCCTCGTCCGGCAGCCCGACGCCCGCCCCTGCGGGCGCCAACTCGGCGGTGTATCCCGCTCGTTCGACGGCTGCCACCAGCTCTTCGGCCGGCACCCCGGCCGGGTGCAGCACCCGGGCCCGACCGGTCGCCAGGTTCACCCCGGCCGTCACTCCGTCGATCCGGGCCAGCCGCTTCTCCACCCGGCCCACGCAGGCAGCGCAGGTCATCCCGCCGACCGCCAGATCGGTGCTCACCAGGGCCCCGGCGTCGGCCCCCGCGACCGGGCTCATCGCATCCCGCCCATGTCGTGCCCGCCCATCCCGGGCGCCCCGGGCGACGCGCCGCCCCCGGGCGTCAGCCCGGGAGACACCGGGCCCGCCTGCCGTCCCACCGCATACGCCACCACGAACACCACCACCAGCAGCAGGGCGAACCCCGCCAGCACACTCAAGGGCCGGACACCCGGCGACTTCGCACTCACCCCCCAGCAGTCGGACGGCGGGCGCGGTTGGTTCCCGTACGGTCCGAACCGGCGGGGAGCGCCCTGGCACCGCGGGCCTGGCGGGACCCGTACGGCAGGCTCCGGGCCCGGATTAATTCGGATGACGCACCCGATGTGACCAGGTAACGTCCGGGACGGCGCCTCCCGATGCGCTGGGTCCCGGCTACTACCCGTCAACTAGGTGCCGGTGCCCGTGGTCGGTTCCGGGAGGCGCCCATACGCGTTCGGCCCCGGGGCCGTTCCGGCCCGTGACCCGGGTCATGGCCCGGGGTCCGGGCGAATCCGCCCTCTGTCGAATCTGATCGTCATAAGATCCCTTCGTGTGCCGAAGACCGGCACCCGGCCCGGCCGCGCGAGCTCGTGCGGCCGGACGGATGGTCAACGCAGCGGGGAGTAGCGATGACACGTACGGGGAAGCGGATGCTGGCCGCAAGCGCGGCCGCGCTGGCGGGGGTACTGGCGGTCGCCGGGACGGCCTCGGCGCAGCCGGGCCCGGCTGCGGTCCAGAGCGGTATGGGGACGGGGGAGATCCTGCCGTACCCGGGGGAGACGGGCCTGATCTGGATCCCGGACTGGATCGGCGACGGCGGCGCGGTGACGGCCTCCGTCAACCCCTCGCAGCCTTTCACCGTGACGGTGGGCTGCCAGGGCGGCGGCTCGGTCCAGGTCCATGTCGCCGGCCTGGCGCCGGCCGACTTCACGGTCCAGTGCCCGGTCGGCGCGACCGGCACCGGCTCGGTGGAGATCCCCGCCCGGCCCGGCCGGGACCTCCTGTTCACGGTGACCGCCTCCGACCAGGCGATCCACTGGGGCATGTACGCCACTCAGGCGGACTGACCCCGCCGCGCGTCCCGGAACGGGTCCCGTTCGGTCCTGCCGCGCGCGCGACGGCACTGAACGGGACTGAACGGGACTGAACGGGACTGGACGGGACCGGCCCTAACGCCGCACGCTGCGCGGCCCGGTGACCGCCGCGCCCAGCGCGCCGACCCGGGCCCGCAGTTCGCGGTCGGCGGTGACGACCAGGCAGTCCCGGTCCGGCTTTTCGGCCCTGGCCGCCCGGACCAGCTCGACGATCCGGTCGTCACCGCTGCCGGCCGCCGCGACCACCCGCACCTCGGGCAGTCCGTCCACGCCCCGGGCCGCGCCCTCCACGACCAGCACCACCTCCAGCGGCCCGGGCCGCTCCGGCAGGCCCTGCCCGGCGACGGCGACCAGCGCGTCCCGCAGCCGCTCGGCGGCGCCCCGTCGATCCCGCCACCACCCGTCGGGCACCGATCCGACCACGTTGGCCCCGTCCACCACCAGCAGCGGCAGCCCGCCCCGGGTCCCGATCGCGTCCCTGTCCTCCATGGCCTCTCCCACGCCCTTCCTCGTCACGCCTTTCCCAGGGCCGGCCCGGCGAGTGACCGGGCCGGCGGGGCCGCCGGGCGAGCCCACCGGGGCCCCGTCAGCCGGGTGGTGCGTCAGGTGAGGGTGATCCGGATGCCGACGGTGCCGCGCTCGCCGCGGCGCAGGCGGCTGCCGAGCAGGGTGAGCACGCCGAGCAGGCCGTACTTCTGGCGCAGCAGGGTGCGGTAGGCGGCGGTGCGTTCGGGGGAGAGGATCTCGGCGGTGGCGGGGTACTGCTCGCCGGTCGGCCGGCCCTTGACGTCGCAGGGGCCCACCAGGACGTCCGCGCGGTTGCGGATCCGCTTGACCTTCCAGGAGTCGGCGACGGTCCAGACGCCGAGCGCCTCGCCGTCGCGCACCACCCACACCGGGGTCGGCACGGTGGTGCCGTCCTTCTTGTAGGTGGTGACGAGCAGGTAGCTCCCGGAGGAGAGGCTGACGATCCGGGCGAGCCGGTCGGAGGGAGCGGGGTCGGGCGTGGTCATGGCCGGAAGTCTAGGGCGTGCCTGATCATTCCCGCCGGGCGCGCGGCAGGGCGTGCCTGACCAGGGCCCGGGCCCGGCGGGCCAGCCCGTGGTGGCGGTGCCCGCCGAGGGCGGTGGCGCCCGGGTCGGGGAGCGCGGCCGGGTCGGCGGCGAGTGCGGCGCGGCGGCGGGCGGCGGTGCGCGCGGCGGCCCACAGGGCGAGGACGGCGCCGAGTGCGATGGCCGTCCAGGCGGCCGGGGCGAGGCCGGGGTCGTTGCCCCGGGCGGCCTGCGGGTGCGCCTGGCCGGCGATGGCGGCGGGGACGGCGGACGAGGCGGCGCCGGCCCGGCCGGTGATGGTGGCCGGGTGGGCGGCGGCGGTGTCCTCCACCAGTTGCCCGACCGGCTGGACCTTGTCGGCCGCCGCGAAGCCCCAGTCGAGCAGCTCGGCCGCCTCGTCGTAGACCCGGGTCTGGGTGTCGGGGTGCATCACCGTCACCAGCAGGGTGCGGCCGCCGCGCTGGGCGGCGCCGGTGAAGGTGGCGCCCGCGTTGGTGGTGTAGCCGTTCTTGACGCCGATCAGGCCCTGGTACTTGCCGAGCAGCCGGTCGGTGTTGGCGATGTCGAAGCTGGTGCGCTGCCCGGTGAGCTTGTCGAGTCCGCCGGGGAAGTGCGCGGTGCGGGTGGAGCAGTAGGAGCGGAAGTCGGCGTTGCGCAGCCCGGCGCGGGCGAACAGGGTGAGGTCGTAGGCGGAGGAGACCTGGCCGTCCATGTCGTAGCCGTCGGGGGAGACCACCTTGGTGTCGCGGGCTTGCAGGGCTTGGGCGCGGGCCTGCATCTCGGCGACGGTCTGCTGGAGGCCGCCGTTCATGTGCGCGAGGACGTGGACGGCGTCGTTGCCGGAGCTGAGGAAGACGCCCCGCCAGAGGTCCTCGACGCGGTACGGCAGGTCCTCCTTGACGCCGACGAGGCTGCTGCCGGCGCCGACGTTGGCCAGTTCGGCCGTGGTGACCTTGTGCTCCGTCGTGCGGTCGAACTTGGGCAGCACGGTGTCCGCGAAGAGCATCTTCAGGGTGCTGGCCGGGGGGAGCTGGAGGTGGGCGTTGTGGGCCGCGAGGACCTCGCCGGTGCCGGCGTCGGCGATGAGCCAGGACCGCCCGGTCAACGTGGGCGGCAGCGCGGGCGCCCCGGCCAGCGGAGCGACCTGGACGGTGGACTGGCCGAGCCGTTCGCCGCCGATCGCACCGGCGGCGTCCTGCCCGGGGGCGGTCGGGGCGCCGGCGGCGAGCATCAGGGTGGACACCGCGGCGGCCGCCGCCACTCTGCTGACATGCTGTGGCATCTGCTGCACACGGCGAACGTACCCGGGGCGCCGCCGGGCCGCCGCGCCTGCTGCTCCGTCCGGATCCCGGGCGGTACGGCGGTACGGAGGTCCGGATCCCGGGCGGCACGGCGCCGGGACGGCCGGGGGATGGCGCCGGGACGACTTTGGTCATCCCCGGGTCGCGCCGAAAGTCGGATTCCCGGGCGCCGGGAGCTGCCTAGGCTCGGGGTATGAAGACGCTGCTCGGCTATCTCGGTTTCGTGCTGATCCTCGGCGGCGGGTCCGGCCTGGCGGCGGACTGGCTGGGGGGCTTCCGGCTGTTCGGCTTCGTCCGTTTCCTGGTCCCGGACGGCCATGAGACCGCCGGGTACGCCACTCTGCTGGTGCTCGGCATCCTGCTGGCGATCCCGGCGGCCCGCCGGGGCTGATCAGCGGCTCAACCAGCGGCCCGATCAGCGCTCAGTCCGCAGCCCGATCAACGCCCTGATCAGCCCCCGCCCCCGCCCCCGCCCCCGAGGCCGCCACGCCGTCGAGCAGGACGGCGAGCCCGGTGCGGAAGGCCGCCCGGTCGCGGTCCTGCGGCGTGCCGTCGCCGGCGCCCTGGAGGGCGGTGAGCAGGGGGAAGCGGTCGGTGAAGTCCGGTGCCAGTTCGGCGAGTCGGGCGGATCGGGTGGTCCACCAGTCCTCGTCGGCGATGCCGGTCGCGGCGGCGGCGCCGCGCGATTCGGCGGCCACGGCGGCCGTGCCGCGGACGAACTGCCAGAGCGCCGCGACGACGCCGTGCAGCCGCGCGGGTGCGAGGGCGGCCGGTTGCAGGGCGCGCAACAGGCCTTCCATGGCGGCGAGTTCGGCCGGTCCGAGCACCGGGCGGGCCTGCGAGACCTGGAGGATCCAGGGGTGGCGCAGGTAGCAGGCGTACAGTTCCTCGGCCCAGGAGGTGACGGCGGGGCGCCAGCCGTCCAAGTCTGCGACGTCCAGCCGTAGTTCGCCGAGTGCCCGGTCGTGCATCAGGTCGAGGAGTTCGGCCTTGCCCGGGACGTAGGTGTAGAGGGCCATGGCGGTGCGGCCGAGCCGTTCGCCGACGGCGCGCATCGAGAGCGCGGCCATGCCGTCCGCGTCGGCGACCGCGATGCCGGCGGAGACGATCGCGTCGACGCTGAGGCCCGGTTTGGGGCCGCTGCGCCCGGTGTGCGGTTGCGGTGGTGTGCCCCAGAGCAGGGACAGGGACCGGTGGGCGTCGCCCTGTCCGGCGTAGACGACCATGCAGCAACTCCTTATGGCGTAAAGTATCCTCGGCCGCGACAACTCTTTATGCCGTAAGGTTATCAACCGAAGGGGTTTTTCGATGACACTGCCCGTCACCTTCGTCGAGGTCGTCGAGGTCCGCCGGATCACGCCGCGCACCGCCCGGGTCACCTTCGAGGCCGAGGCCCTGGCGGACTCCGTGGGCGCGGCGCCCGACCAGCAGGTGAAGCTGTGCTTCCCCCGCCCCGGCCAGGCGGTGCCCGAACTGCCCGCGCAGAGCGACGACCCGATGAGCTGGTACCAGGCGTACCTGGCGATCCCCGAGGCCCGGCGCCCGCTGCTGCGCAGCTTCACCCTCCGGCGCCGCCGGCCCGGCACCCGCCTGGTCGAGATCGACTTCGTGCTGCACGGCGACACCGGCCCGGCCGCCGCCTGGGCGGAGCGCGCGGAGCCCGGGCAGCGGCTCGGGATGGTCGGCCCCTCGGCGCTGTACGCCCCGCCGGTCCCGCTCGCCGAGGCCGCCGCCGCTGCCGACTGGGTGCTGCTGGCGGGGGACGAGTCGGCACTGCCGGCGATCGCGACGCTGGTCGAGGCGCTGCCCGCCGGGGTGCGGGCCCTCGCGTTCGTCGAGGTCGCGGACGAGGCCGAGCGGCAGCCACTGGAGAGCCGCGCCGAGCTGGCCGTGCACTGGCTGGCCCGGGGCGGGGCGGCCCCCGGGGTCGTGCTGGCCGGGGCCGTGCGGTCCGCCGAGCTGCCGGCCGGCACGCCGTTCGCCTGGCTCGCGGGGGAGGCGGGCGCGGTGCGGGCGCTGCGCCGCCACCTGGTGGCGGAGCGCGGCGTGCCGAAGCCGTCGATCGACTTCACCGGGTACTGGCGCCACCGGCTGACCCAGGACGACGTGCCCACCGCCGAGGATCTGGCGGACGCCCAGGAGCGAATGGCCGCGGGCTGATCGGGTGCTGATCGCCCGGTGGCCGGGGGATTCCGGCCACCGGGCGGCGGTGTGACCGCCCGCCCGTTCTGTCATGTCCGGTTTCAGAGTGGGTCCGGGGGGAAGGGTGTGTGGCGGTGCTGACGGTGTGTCCCAGGTGGCGGTGGTCCGCCACTGTCCAGAGTTCGCCACCGATTTTTTCCGACCGGGATCGGACAGTTCCGACCGGGTCTGGTCAGCGAAAAGGGGCGGACATGGCCCGATTTCTGCCGTGAATTTTACTTTCTGATGGTCTTTTTTACTTTCTAATGGGGATTTCCCCCCTTGTCGTGGTCGTGTCGGATGCGCTGGAATGCGACCGCTGTCGGGACGCGCGGTCCGGAGCAACCACGCGTCCGACCTGGATCCGCGTACGCCGGGCCGCGCAACCTGACGTCTCATCAGACGAAAGGATGTCCATTGATCGGCTGGCGGAAATCCCAGCTAGCGGCTGCCGTCACGGTCACCGCCGCGTCCATGGTCCTGACCTTCGGGTCCAGTGCCAACGCAGCTCCGCTCCCGGACCCGCAGAACGCCCCCGTGGCGTCCGCGGACGGGACCCCGGTGCCGGTGATCGTGATTCTCAAGGACCAGATAGCGGACGCCCCGGCCGACAGCGGCCACCTCGGCGCCCGTCAGCAGAAGGCCGCGAACGCCCAGGCGCCGCTGCTGGACAAGGTCAAGGCCAACGGCGGCACCGACATCAAGAGCTTCGTGGTCGGGAACGCGTTCTCGGCCACGGTGAGCCCCGCGCTGCGTGCCGCGCTGCTGGCCGACCCGGCCGTCGCCTCGGTCGTCGCGGACGAGCAGGTCACCGTCACGCCGCCGGCCGCCGGCAAGGCCGCGGCCGCGAAGGACGCCGCGGACACCAAGGCCGGCGCCAAGTCGGCCAAGGCCGCCGCCCCGCAGGCCGTTTCGGGCAGCAACGGCCAGGGCGCCGAGCAGAACGCGACCAACACGATCTGCCCGTCCGACCCGTCCCAGCCGCTGCTGGAGCCGGAGGGCCTCTACTCGACGCACGCCGTCGGCGCCGACGGCAAGCCCGGCGCGGCCGACCTGGCCACCGGCAAGGGCGTCAAGGTCGCCTACATCGCGGACGGCCTCGACCCGAACAACCCGGACTTCATCCGGGCCGACGGCTCGCACGCGGTCGTCGACTACCAGGACTTCGCGGGCGACGGCGTGAACGCGCCGACCGGTGGCGCGGAGGCCTTCGGCGACGCCTCGGCGGTCATCGCCCAGGGCCGCCAGGTCTACGACGTCTCGAAGTTCGTGAACGCCTCGCGCGGTCTGCCGGCCGGCTGCAACATCCGCATCCGCGGCCTCGCCCCGGACGCCTCGCTGGTCGCCCTGCGGGCCGGCGGCGAGATCATGTCGAACTCGTCGATCCTGCAGTCCATCGACTACGCGGTCTCGGTCGCCAAGGTCGACGTGCTGAACGAGTCCTTCGGCGGCAACGTCACCCCGGACAGCGGCGCGCACGACACCATTTCGCTGTTCAACGACCAGGCCGTCAAGGCCGGTGTCACCGTCTCCGTCTCCACCGGCGACGCGGGCATCAGCGGCACCATCGGCACCCCGGCCACCGACCCGAACGTGATCGCGGTCGGCGCCTCCACGGACAACCAGAACTACCAGCAGACCGGCTACGCGGCCGCCCAGTTCTCCAACAAGACCTGGAGCAACAACCGCATCTCCGCGCTCTCCTCGGGCGGCTTCACCCAGGCCGGCCGCACGGTCGACCTGGTCGCGCCGGGCGAGTCGGACTGGGCGCTCTGCTCGCCCGACACCAGCAAGTACACCGACTGCACCGGCTTCAGCGGCCAGGGTTCGCCGATCCAGTCGTTCGGCGGCACCAGCCAGGCCGCGCCGTTCGTCACCGGTGCCGCGGCCCTGGTCATCCAGGCCTACCGCGACACCCACAACGGCCAGTCGCCCGCCCCGGCGCTGGTGAAGAAGTTCATCACCGGCACCGCCCAGGACCTCGGCGTCCCGGCCGAGGAGCAGGGCGCCGGCCTGCTGAACGTCCGCGCCGCCGTCGAGGCCGCCCGCGGCTACCACGCCGGCTCCGGCGCGTCGGACAGCAAGACCGTCGTCGTCACCACCGGTCAGGTCGACATCGCCGGCAACCCCGGCTCGACCCACACCGCCGACGTGACCGTCACCAACACCAGCTCCGCCCCGCAGACGGTCAGCGGCGCGACCCGCACCTTCGTGCCGCAGTCGAGCAACCAGCAGACCGTCCAGCTGGACACGGCCTCCACCGACACCTTCAAGTACGCCACCAACGGCGCCACCTGGGTGCAGAAGCAGGTCAAGTTCACCGTCCCGGCCGGCGCCGACCGCCTCGCGGCGTCGATCGCCTGGCAGGGTGCGGCCAGCCCGGTCACCAACGGCTCCGTGGTCCGCATGACGCTGCTCGACCCGTCGGGCCGCTTCGAGACCAACACCCGTCCGCAGGGCGGCGCCACCCCGGCCGACTTCGGCCTGGTGGACGTCCCGCACCCGGTGGCCGGCGAGTGGACCGCCGTCCTGTACACCCCGGCGGGCAAGGCCGGCTACAACGGCCCGGTCCAGCTGGGCACCGCCACCCAGCGCGCGGTGCCGGCCGGCGCCGTCAGCCCGAGCGTCGCGGACCTGAAGCCGGGTGAGACCAAGACCCTCAAGGTCCAGCTCACCACCCCGGGCACCAGTGGCGACTCCAGCCAGGCGATCACCGTCGCCAGCTCCAACGGCACCGCCACCAGCGTTCCGGTCGTGCTGCGCAGCCTCGTCCCGGTCAACCAGGGCAAGGGCACCTTCACCGGCACCATCACCGGTGGCAACGGCCGCAACGCCTCGCCGACGCAGAGCTTCGCGTACGCCTTCGACGTCCCGAAGGGCCAGAAGGACCTGCGGGTCGGCGTCACCGTCGCCAAGGACCCGAAGCTGCTCATGCAGGGCGCGCTGATCAGCCCGAACGGCACCCCGATCGACATCGAGGGCAACGGCCTGCTCGACGCGCAGGGCAACCTGACCGGCACCACCGCCGGCGTCTCGGCCACCACCGTCAACCCGGCCGCCGGCCGCTGGCGGTTCGTCCTGAACGTGCTCGGCCCGGTCAGCGGCCAGGAGCTCGCCCAGGACTTCACCGGCACCGTCGCGTTCAACCAGAACGTCGCCACCGCCGCCGGCCTGCCGAACGACCCGCACGCCAAGCTGGCGGCCGGCAAGCCGGTCACCGTCCAGGTGAACTACACCAACAACACCGTCGCCACCCAGAAGATCTCGGCCGACGGCCGCCTGGACCGCCGCACCGACCTCCCGCTGGTGCCGCAGGGCGCCTCCGCGACGGTCACCCTGCCGCTGAGCCTCACCTCCGCGGTGCCGTCCTTCCTCGTCCCGCCGGGCACCGACCAGCTGAAGGCGGTGGCGGCCTCCTCGACGCCGGCCCACCTGGAGCTGTCCGGCACCACCGGCTCGCCGGACCTCTTCGGTGACCTGAAGAAGGCCCAGGACGGTTCGACCATCTCGGTCGTGACCGACAACGGCAGCGCGTCGCAGCCGGTCCTCCCCGGCGTGTGGGGCACCTTCCTGCAGCAGGTCGGCCCGTTCGGCACCGCCGGCGCCCCGGCCGGCACCGCCACCATCACCGCGACCGCGCACACCCAGGCGTTCGACCCGGCGCTGACCTCCAGCACCGGTGACCCGTACGCCCTGGCGGTCAACGCCTCGGCCCCGGCCGCCAACCCGGTGACCGTCCCGTCGGGCGGCAAGGGCTCGCTCCAGGTGACCGTCACTCCGACCGGTCCGAAGGGCAGCACCGTCCACGGCGTGCTGTACCTGGTGTCCGCCCCCAGCTCGGTGGCGACCGCCAACAACACCCTGGGCACCACCGGTTCGGTGCTCGCGGCGATCCCGTACAGCTACACGGTGAACTGACCTTCCATCACCACGCCGAGGCCGTCCCGGAGTTCCGGGGCGGCCTCGGTCGTTTGCCCGGGGCCGGCGGGAATGCCCCGTGCCCCGCCGGTGTTGCGCCGGGTGGACCGGGGCGAAGCGGATGCCCCGGCCCTTCCAGCGGACCGGGAGCGGGACTTGAACGACGCGATCAAGCACAGCCACGTCGAGGTGAACGGTGTCCGTCTGCACGTCGCGGAACAGGGCGAGGGCCCGTTGGTCCTGCTGCTGCACGGCTTCCCGGAGAGCTGGTACTCCTGGCGCCACCAGTTCGCCCCGCTCGCCGCGGCCGGCTACCGGGTCGTCGCCCCCGACCAGCGCGGCTACGCCCGCAGCGAGCAGCCCGAGCGGGTGGACGCGTACTCCCTGCTGCACCTGGTCGGCGACGTCACGGCGCTGATCGGCGCGCTCGGCGAGGAGCGGGCCGTCGTGGTCGGGCACGACTGGGGCGCGCCGGTCGCCTGGGCCACCGCCGCGCTGCGGCCGGACCTGGTGCGCGGGGTCGCCGGGCTGAGCGTGCCGCCGCTGGCCAGCGGGCCGCGGCCGCTGCGGGAGTCCCGGGAGAACTTCGGCGAGGGCTTCTACCAGATCTACTTCCAGGAGCCGGGCCGCGCCGACGCCGAACTGGCGGCCGACGTGAAGTCCAGCTTCCGCCGCATCCTGGGCGGTGGCCTGCTCCGCGAGGGGAAGCCGCAGCCGTGGGTCGTCCCGGAGGGCAAGGCCCTGCTGGACACCATCCCGGAGCCGGCGCAGCTGCCGGCCTGGCTCACCGAGGCGGACATCGACGCCCTCGCGGCCGACTACGCCCTGCACGGCGAGCACGCCTTCACCGGCGGGCTCAACTGGTACCGGAACATCGACCGCAACGCCGAACTGATGGCCGCCTTCGACGGCGTGACGATCGACGTGCCGGCGCTGTACGTGGCCGGCGAACAGGACATGGTGAACGCGCTCGTCCCGCCGGCGGTGCTGGCCCACCTGCTGAGCCGGGTGCCCAAGCTGCACCGCCACGTCCGGCTGCCGGACACCGGGCACTGGACGCAGCAGGAGCGCCCGGCGGAGGTCAACGAGGCGCTGCTCGACTTCCTCAAGCACCTGGACGCCTGACGCCCGCCCGGCTCCGGCCCGGGTGCCGGGTCGGAGCCGGGTGGCGGAGGTCCGGCGGCGCGATCAGTGGTGGTGGTGGCTGCCCATGGGGTGGTCGCAGGCGCGGCACCTCCGGATGAAGAGGAGGCTCAGGCCGACGGTGACCACCGCACCGAGCGCCACCCCGGTACCCCGCACCGTCTTGCGGGCCGCGTTGCCGCCGATCGAGCCGGTGCACCGCGAGCAGTTCTGGCATCCGGTCCGGACCGGGATCTTCTTCCCCACGACGCTTCCTCCCAGGCGAGGTCCCGACCACCGGCCGGGCTCGTGAACGTCCCGCAGCAGCTTATAACTTGAGCTGCCCGTCCTCGCCCGGCGAACGATCATCCGCCCGGCGAACGATCATCCGCTCGACGGACCGGCCCCGTACGGGTCGAGGAGTTCGGCCACGAGCCGGCGTGCGTACGCGGGATCGAGGCCGGCCGGGCGGAAGAGGATGCGGTACATCAGGGGGGCGACGACGCCGTCCATGACCGCCTCGACGGCGGGCGTGTCCTCCCCGCGGCCGCCCGCCCGGCTCAGCACCGCGTCGACCTGTTCGGCCGCGTAGTCCGAGCACTGGCCGGCGTTGCCGCCGTCCGGGTCGCCGAGCAGGGCGTCGCGGATGTAGGCGCGGCCCGAGGGGGAGGCCATCTCGTCGAGGAACTGTTCGGCCCAGGCCGTCAGGTCGGACCGCAGGTCGCCCAGGTCCTCCGGCGCCGTGTCGGGCCGCAGGCGCTCCACCGCGACGTCGGACAGCAGCTCCTGGAGGTCGCCCCAGCGGCGGTAGACCGTCGACGGGGTGACGCCCGCGCGCTGCGCGACCAGCGGCACCGTCAGCGCGTCGCGGCCCACCTCGGCGAGGAGTTCACGCACAGCGGTGTGCACCGATGCCTGGACCCGGGCGCTGCGCCCGCCGGGGCGCACCATCTGTTTGCGACTCATGATAAACACCTTAAAGCACAATCCTTGCGTTTACGGGTGCCGGGGTGCCGGGGTGCCCGCCTCGGAGCCGGGCCGGGCCGGCGCCGTCCGGCCCGCCTGCTGTTCTCAGACCGCCGGCGCGAGCGCCCGCGCGGGCTGCGTCCGCTCGTAGGCGTGGCCGACCCGCAGCAGCGTGCGCTCCCCGAGCGGCCGGCCGAGCAGCTGCATGCCGATCGGCAGGCCCGCCGCGTCCCGGCCGACCGGGACGGACAGGGCGGGCACCCCGGTGATGTTGGCGGGGGCGGACAGGCGCACATAGGCGTCGGGGACGCCCTCGACCGTGCCGTCGGGCCAGGTGACGGTCTCCTGGTCGACCCGTACCGCGGTGACCGGGACGGTCGGGGCGGCGATCACGTCGACCTCCTCCAGCATCCGGGCCCACTCCCGCCGCATGAGCGTCCGGGAGCGCTGGGCGCGCAGGTAGTCCCCGGCGGTCATCAGCTCGCCGGCCTCCAGCAGGACGCGTACGTCCGCCTGGTACAGCTCGGGCACCGCCCGCAGGGAGTGCTCGTGGTAGGCGGCGGCCTCGGGTGCCACCAGCCCCCACAGAGTCGCCTGGAGGTAGCGGGTCATCGGGATGTCGACGTCGACGAGCCGTGCGCCGAGTGCGTCCAGGTGCCCGATGGCGCGCCGGACGGCGGCCTCCACCTCCGCGTCGACGTGGTCGAAGTAGTAGCTGCGCGGCACGCCGACGCGCAGCCCCGCCAGGTCCGTGCCCGCGCCCGGCCGGTGGTCCACGGCGGGGGCGGCCAGCGAGGCGGGGTCGCGCGGGTCATGTCCGGCGAGGGCGTCCAGGACGAGGGCCGTGTCCTCGACGGTCCGGGCGATCGGGCCGACGTGGTCCAGCGACCAGGACAGGGACGTGACGCCGTGGCGGGGGACGAGGCCGTAGGTCGGCTTGAGGCCGACGACCCCGTTGAGCGCGGCGGGCACCCGGATCGAGCCGCCGGTGTCGGTGCCCAGCGCGAAGGTCGCGGCGCCCGCGGCGACGGCGACGGCGGATCCGCCGCTGGAGCCGCCGGCGACCCGCTCGCGGTCCCAGGCGTTGCCGGTCTGCGGGGTGGTCAGGCCGTACGCGAACTCGTGGGTGTGCGTCTTGCCGACCAGGATCGCGCCGGCCGCGGCCAGACGGGCGGCGACCGTGCTGTCGGTCTGCGCGCGGTGGTCGGCGCGGACCCGGGAACTGGCCGTGGTGGCGAGCCCGGCGACGTCGATCAGGTCCTTGAGCCCCATCGGCACGCCGTGCAGCGGCCCCCGGTGCAGGCCGCGCGCCGCTTCCTGCTCGGCCTCGCGGGCCGCCCGGCGCGCCCGCTCCGCGGTGACCGCGACGTAGGCGCCGAGGTGCGGTTCTACCTGCTCGATGCGGTCGAGGACCGAGTCCACCAGTTCGACGGGGGACAGTCGCCGGGCCCGGATCTCCTCCGCGGCGGCGGTGAGGGAGAGCTCATACGGCTGCATCGTGCTGCTCCTCTTCCGTGTCGTGGGCGCTTTCCGCGCGGTAGGCGCTCGCGGGCGGGGTGTCCCCGAAGTCCAGCTCCCGCAGGACAGCGACGACGGAGAGCAGCTGGTTGGCGGTGGCCGCGACCGCGTCGTGGCGGTCGGCGGGCAGGGGGAGCCCGGCCCGGGCGGCCCAGCGGGCGGCCTCGGGCGGCGTGAGGTCGGTGGTGGGTGGCGTGAGGTCGGTGGTGGGTGGCGTGAGGTCGGTGGTGGGTGGTTCGCCTGAGGGGCGGTCGGCGGAGGACATGGGCGTTCTCTCCTGATCGGGGCTGGCGCGAGATGGCACCCGCAGCAAAAGCTAACCGTTTGCGTTAGCCAGACTGTAGGTCCTACGATGGCTTAACGCAAACGGATTGCGTTTACGGGAGGAGCCCCCATGTCCAGCGCCACGTCCGACGCCCCCGCCCCCGCCTGGACGGTGGGCGGCGTCACCGTCCACCGCATCGACGAGACCCTCCTGCCACCCGCGACCGGGCCCTGGCTGCTGCCCGAGGCCACCCCCGAGGTGGTGACCGGCCACGACTGGCTGCACCCCCACTTCGCCGACCACGAGGGCGTCCTGCACCTCGACAGCCACAGCTTCGCGTTCACCGTGGGCGGGCTGCGCGTCCTCGTCGACACCGGCATAGGCAACGGCAAGGAGCGGGCCAACCCGGCCTGGCACCACCTGCGGACCGACTACCTGGAGCGCCTCACCGCCGCCGGCTTCCCCCCGGACTCCGTCGACCTGGTGATCCTCACCCACCTGCACGCCGACCACGTCGGCTGGAACACCCGGGAGGTGAACGGCGAGTGGGTCCCCACCTTCCCCCACGCCCGCTACCTCACCTCCCGCACCGAGCGGGAGTTCTGGGCCGGGTACGACCTGGAGGAGGCGCGCAGGCAGATGTTCCTCGACTCCGTGATCCCGGTCGAGCGGGCCGGGTTGCTGGACCTCGTCGACGTCCCGGCCGAGGGCGTAGAGATCGCCCCGGGCCTGCGCCTGGTCCCCACCCCCGGTCACACCCCCGGCCACGTCGCCGTCGAACTGACCAGCCGGGGCGAGGCGGCGCTGATCACCGGCGACTGCATCCACCACCCGGTTCAGCTCGCCCACCCCGCCATCGGCGCCTGCGTCGACATCGACCCGCGGCAGTCCGAGGCCTCGCGCCGCAAGCTCCTCGGCTCCCTCGCCGACACGGACACCCTCCTGCTCGGCACCCACTTCGCGCCGCCCACCGCCGGCCGCGTGCTCACGGACGGGGACGCCTACCGGCTGCTGCCCGCGCCCTCGGCCTGACGCCGCGTTCGACCTCCCCAGGACGCTCGCACCCCTTCACCGGTCCTGCGCCCGGAGCCCGTCGACCGCACACCCGGATCGAGCGGGACGGGCGCGCGGGGTGGGGGTGGTGAGCCGGAGTCGGCTCCCGGGGCTCGATTCCTGCGCGATCTGTCGTTTATCCGGCGATACCGCCTCTGAGCTGCGAAATCCCGCTGGCAGCGGACGTCGGTGATCCCCTAGAGTCGGCGCGCCCGCCCCGGTCGGGGCGCTGGCGGCACCGGCGTGCGAGTCCGAGCACGCGGCGATTCCAGGAGTTGACGATCTGATGGTGTGTGTGGCGTGTGGGGCGCGTCCCGCGGGGACCGAGAGCCGACGCTGCTTCGGCTGCGCGGAGGCGGCCCCGGGCTGGGCGGCGGCGCTCCGACCGGCGAACGGCCTTGCCGTCGCGGTCTACGTCCTGCTGGGGTTGAACGCGGTGCTGGCGGCGGCGGCGGTCGTGGCCGACGTCTGGGGCGATGTCCTGTTGGGCCGGTTGGTGGACGGCTCGGGCGACATCGGCCTTGACGAATTCGATGCCCTGGACTCCCTGGCGAACGGGCTGGACAAAGCCGTCATTCCGCTGACGATGGTCACCGCCGTGCTGTTCATCATCTGGTTCTACCGCATCCGCCAGAATGCCGACCTGCTGCTGCCGAACGGGCACCGCCTCGGACGCGGCTGGACCATCGGGGCCTGGGTCACCCCGGTCGTCCTGCTCTGGTTCCCCTGGCAGCTGATGGTGGACTGCTGGCGGGCGAGCGCTCCGCTGGACGCGGAGGGACGGCGCCGCGCGGTGTCGGAGAAGGTCCTGGTCCTGTGGTGGTCCACCTGGATCGGCGCGCTGGTGGTCAACCGGATCGCCAACTCGAAGATGAAGTACGTGGACGTGACGGTGCTCGCCAGCCTGGGGGACTTGCGCGAGACCATTCGGGTGGAGGCCGCCGGCTCGGTGCTGCGCCTGGTCGCGGCCGTCGCGGCGATCGTGGTGGTCCAGCGGCTGACGGCCATGCAGTCGGCGCGCCGGGCCGACATCAACCCGCTGGCCGCCAGGGCCGCGCAGCTGGCGGCCGAGGAGGCCCGGGCGCAGGCGCAGGCCCAGGCTCAGGCCGAGGCGTAGGCCCAGGCTTCGGCCGCCACGGCAACGGACTCGGAAGCTCCCTAGACCGGCAGCAGGCGGGCGATCAGTTCGCCGAGGCGGCGGGCGTTGCGGCAGGAGTGCATCTCCACGACGCCCGCGTAGGCGGCTGCGGCGGAGTCGCCGGTCGGCCAGAGGGCGGGCTGCTCGGGGTTGAGCCAGTGGACCCGCCGGGCCCGGTCGGCGATCCGGCGCAGCGCGTCCAGGTTCGGGTCGCGGTGGTTGGTGCGGGCGTCGCCGAGGATCAGCACGCTGGTGCGCGGGCCGACCGCGTCCAGGTGCCGTTCGGCGAACTCGCCCAGGGCGGAGCCGTAGTCGCTGTTGCCGTGGTGGCCCATCACCTTGGCCTCGGTGAGGATCCGGGCGGCGAGCCGGGCCGGGTCGGCGTCGCCGCGCGCCAGCAGGGCGGTGACCTCGGCGGTGCGGTTCACGAAGGCGAACACCCTTACCTTGCTGAACTGTTCGCTCATCGCCTGCACCAGCAGCATGGTGAAGTCGGCGAATCCGGCCACCGAGCCGGAGACGTCGCACAGCAGCACCAGTTCCGGCCGGGCCGGGCGGCGCAGCCGGTAGGCCGGGCGCAGCGGCACCCCGCCGGTGGACAGCGAGCGGCGCAGGGTGCGGCGCAGGTCGATCTGTCCGCGTGCGGCGCGGCGGCGCCGGGCGGCCAGCCGGGTGGCCAGCTTGCGGGCCAACGGGTGTACGGTGCGGCGCAGTTCGGCGAGCTGGTCGCGGCCGGCGGCGAGGAAGTCGATCCGGTCGGCGGTGGGTGCGACGGCGCGTTCGGCGATCCGCTCGGCGCCGCGCAGTTCGGCGACCCGGCGGCGGGTCTCGGTGGCGACCAGGGCGCGGAAGTCCTGGATGCGGCGGCGGATCTCGTCGGCGAGGACGCGGTCGGACAGGTCCGGGGTGGTGGCCTGCCCGCGCAGGGCGGCGAGGATCCGGGCGAGCAGCGTCTCGGGGGCGAGCCGGCCGAGCGCCTGGTGGGCCGACCAGCCGTCCGAGGCCGGCGTGGCTCCGGCGCCGTACCGGCCCAGGGCCTCCACCACCTCGCCGGCCAGCCGGGCCTGGGCGGCCCGGTCGTCGGCGGCCAGGACTGCGGCGAGGCGCTCGCGCAGGTCGTCGCGCAGCGGGTCGGGCCGGCCGGGGCGCGGCGGCCGGGGGTCGTCCGGGAGTGCGGGCGGGTCGGCGCGGACGGCCTCGGGGGTGCCGACGCCGAGCGGGAAGAACAGGTCGAACGTGGCGTCGAAGACGGCCCGTTGGGTGTCCGAGCGCAGCAGCGCGGCGGCCAGGCCGGCCCGCATCTGCTCGCGGTCGGCGAGCCCGAGGACGTCGAGGACGGCGGCCGCGTCGACCGTCTCGGCGGGGCCGATCCGCAGGCCGTGCCCGCGCAGCGCGCGGACCAGGCCGGTGAGCCGGGCGGCGGTGTCGGCCGGCGGCGGGGCGGTGGTCATGCGACGGTGAGCTTCCGTGCGGCCTTCCGGATGTCGTCCTGGTGCTTGAGGATCACCCCGAGGGTCTCTTGGACGACCGCCTCGTCGAGAGTGTCCGCGCCGAGCGCCAGCAGGGTGCGGGCCCAGTCGATGGCCTCGGCGACGGACGGCGCCTTGCGCAGGTCCATCGCGCGCAGCGCGCCGACCACCCGGACCAGCGAGGCGGCCAACGTGTCGTCCAGGCCGGGCACCTTGAGCCGGACGATCTGCCGCTCCAACTCGGCGTCCGGGTAGTCGAGGTGGAGGAAGAGACAGCGTCGGCGCAGCGCCTCGGACAGTTCGCGGGTGGCATTGGAGGTGAGCAGCACGAAGGGGCGGCGGCTCGCGGCGATGGTGCCGAGTTCGGGCACCGTGACCTGGAAGTCGCTGAGCACCTCCAGCAGCAGCGCCTCCACCTCGACGTCGGCCTTGTCCATCTCGTCGATCAGCAGCACGGTGGGCTCGTCGCCGCGGATGGCGGTGAGCAGCGGGCGGGTGAGCAGGAACTCCTCGCCGAAGATGTCGGTGCGGGCCTGGTCCCAGCCCTCGTCGCGGCCGGCGGTGATCCGCAGCAGCTGCTTGGCGTGGTTCCACTCGTAGAGGGCGCGGGCCTCGTCGATGCCCTCGTAGCACTGGAGCCGGACCAGCCGGGCCCGGCCGATCGCGGCCACCGCCTTGGCGAGTTCGGTCTTGCCGACCCCGGCCGGGCCCTCGACCAGCAGCGGCTTGCCGAGCCGGTCGGCGAGGAAGACGGTGGTGGCCACGGCGGTCGAGGCCAGGTAGCCGGTGGCGGCCAGCTGGTCGGCGGTGTCCGCCACCGATGCGAAGAACCCCGTGCCGTCGCCGCTCATCTGTCCGCCCCGTTCCTGCCCGCCCTGTCCGTGCGGCAGCACCCTACCGGCCGGTCACTTCGCTGTCTCGGGGCTTCGGCGGGGTGGCGCGGCGCGGGGCCGGGGTCGTGGCGTGCTGCCGGATCACCTGGCAGGCGCGCGGGCGCGCCGGAGCGGTGCACGGCGACCACGGCCGCCGTACACCGCCCGTCTGTTCCCGCCGGTCTCGGCCGTCGGTTGACGACGTCTGACTCGACGTCAGGTGGTGCGTGCCCCTCGGGTCGTCAGTTGACGAAGATGAGCGGGCTGCCCGCCACCGAGGTGTCGGTGACCGGGCCGTAGGTGGCGCTGAACCAGCCGGTCGAGAAGCACAGGCCCGAGCCGGAGACCAGGTTGAACGGCTGGGAGGAGAAGCCGATGGTGTTGCCGGTGTTCGAGGTGGTGCCGTTGATCCCGGTGGTGGTCTGGTAGACGCAGTTGATGCTGCCGAGGATGGTGTTGAGCACCACCGTGGTCTTCATCGCGCCGGCCGCGCCGGGGGTGAGGGCGACCGGGTTTCCGGGGCCGTCGCCGACGGTGTTGGTGAACGGCAGGTTGTTGACGGTGATGCTCTTGACGCCGGTGACGCCGAGGACGTTGGAGGAGCAGGAACCGAAGGTCTGGGTGTTGAGCTGCTCGACCGCGCTGCCGGGGGCGGCCGGGTTGGCCGTCACGGTCGCGGAGAAGGCCGAGTTGGCGCAGCTGATGCCGCTCGTGCCGCTGGCACTGCTGTAGAAGGTGGCGGCGGTGCCCGAGACCAGGCTGGCGGTGAGGACGTCGCCGACGGCGACGTCCGGGCCGCTGCTGCTGCCGGTGGTCAGCACCGCGGAGCCGTCGGCCTGGGCGGGTGCGACGGCGGCGCAGGTGAAGGCGAGGGCGGCGAGGGCGGCGGTACCGAGCGTACGGCGAAAGCGCATGAGGGTGACCTCTCTCCGTGCGGAGACGGGTGGGGGTGGCCCGCGGTGCGGGTGTGGTGGCGTGCACGGCGGGGGAGGTGCGTGGGCATGGCGTGCCGGGGGCTTCGCGGGGCCGTGGTGCGGCGGGCCCGGCGCCACGGGCCCGCTCGTACGGCACAGCGGTGTGAAGGTGCGGACGTGCGCTGCGAGTGCAGGAGTGCACGTCGGCGGCTGCCACCGCCGCGGGCCTGCGTCCGCTCGTGGTCCCGTGGCCCGGGCTGTTCGCCCGGGGCCGTCGGAGCCCCTGGAGGTCGTCCGGTGGTGACAGGGTCGCCCACCGGTTGGAAACCTGTCAGTGTTGTAAACCCGATGTTGCGTCAATGTCAATACAGGTAACAGGAGTTGGTGATGGAACGGAAACACCTCCGAAGTGCCGACGTGATCCTGCTGCCGGGCGCGCGGGCCGGTCGTGACCCGGCCCGGTCCATCAAGCGCGGCCCGAGCCGGCTGCCCCCGGGCGTGGTGGCCGCGACCCAGCGCGAGCGGCTGCTCGACGGGCTGGTCCAGACGGTGGCCGCGCGCGGCTACCAGCACGCCACGGTCAGCGACATCTGCCGCGCGGCCGGGGTGACCAGGCCGGTCTTCTACGAGCTGTTCAGCGGCAAGGAGGATGCCTTCCTGGCCGCGCACCGGCACGGCACCGGAGTGGTGCTCCGGCGGATGGCGGCGGCCTTCGCGGCGGAGTCCGACTGGTGCGCCGGGATCCGGCAGGCGCTCGGCGCGATGCTCCATCTGCTGGCGGGGACGCCGGCGTTCGCGACCATGGCGGTGATCGAGATCGAGGCGGTCGGACCGGCCGGCCGCCGCGAGCGGGACCAACTCCTCACCCGGTTCCGGGCGTTCTTCGCCGAGGTGCCCCAACCGCCGGTCGGTGTGCGGGTGGTGGAGCTGGTGGACGCCGTGGTGGGCGGGGTCTACAGCGCGCTCTACCGGCGGATCGACTCCGGCCGGACGGTTCAACTTCCGGAACTCCTTCCGGTGTTGAGCATGTTCTGTCTCGCGCCCTTCCTCGGCCCGGCGCAGGCGGCCGTCCGGCTCGGGTTTCCGATCGGTGAAGATCCTTCGTGCACCCGTATTGACCCGGCCACTACCGGGCAGTAGCTTCCCAGTTACTCAAAGCGCGGCTCGACCGTGCCCGCCCCGCTGCCGAGGGGCGGGTGGCCCGGTCGGGCCGTGGAACGCTGTCCGCGCCAGGGCACCGTGCCAGTGCCTGCACATCCCACCCACCCAACAGGGAGCACACATGGCCATGTCCGAGGACGCCGCCGCCGCGGCCGAGACCCCGGAGACGCCGACCGGCAGCAGGAGAGGGCGGGTACGGCTCAAGCGCAGCGCCTGGATGGCCGTTCCGGCCGTCGCCGCGGGCGCCGTCCTGATGGCCCTCACCGCCCAGGGCGTACTCGCCGCCCAGTTCTCCATCAGCGGCATGCCGTTCACGATCACCGCGGACAAGCTCGACGGCAAGGGCTTCGCCCAGTTCGGCAGCCTGGACTCGATGATCCCCGACAGCCCCAACCAGGGCTCCACCGGCGGTCAGGTACTGGTCGCGGTCTCGGCGATCAAGAAGGCCGAGATCACCAACCTGTGCCAGAGCGTGGACCTCGGTGGCGTCAACCTGGTGATCCACGCCGGCGACGCCGGCACCCCCGTCTCCGCCACCGACCTCACCACCGACTCCGACATGCTGTCCGGTGACGCGGAGTTCACCAACATCGAGATCGGCGGCGACGCCAGCACGTACACCAAGGCCGGCAACGCGGGCAAGGGCAACCCGGGCGTCTTCGGGCAGCAGGCCGACACCGTCGTGCTGACGCACCTCAAGCAGCACAACTACGCGAGCACCGCCGTCGGGTTCAAACTGCCCAACCTGCGGCTGAGCTTCAGCTCCCAGGGCTGCTGACCATGACGGAGTCCGTACCGGAGCCGGCCGGTTCCGGCGAGGGCGTCGCGGAGGGGGCCGTGGGGACGGCTCCCGCCCCCGCTCCCGCCACCACCCGACCGGTCAAACGCGACTGGCGGGGCCAACGGCCGTTCTGGGGCGGGCTGCTGGTGCTGTTCGGCGGCGCCGAGATCCTGTTCACCCTGCGTGCCCCGCTGCCCGTCGTCCTGCACATCGGGATGCAGGGGCTGGCGGGCTACCTGGTGCCGGCGGTGATGGTGCTGTGCGGCCTGCTGATCCTGTTCAACCCGGCTCAGCGGCTGTTCTACTCCGTCCTCGCCGTGCTCGCCGCGCTGGCGAGCTGGCTCACCTCCAACCTGGGCGGCTTCGTGATCGGGATGCTGCTCGGACTGGTGGGCGCCTGCCTCACCTTCGGCTGGCTGCCCGATCAGCCGCTGCGCCGGGGGCGGCAACGGCGGGAGGACCGGCGCCAGGAACGCCGGTCGTCCCGAGCGGGCACGGCCGGGGCCGACCCGGCCGGGGTCTGACCCGCAGCCCGGGGCCGACCCGGCCGGGGTCCGACCCGCGGCGCCCCGCGCCCCGACGGCGCCCGCCCCCTGGTGATGGGAGAGCACCAGGGGGCGGGGCGTCGGGGCACGGGGGAGTGCGGGGTCGGGCCGTGACGGCCAGATCGTGACGGTCAGATCGTCGCGGCGTCGATCACGAAGCGGAACCGGACGTCGTCGGCCAGCACCCGCTGGTAGGCCTCGTTGACCTGCTCGGCGCGGATCAGCTCGATCTCCGCGGTGATGCCGTGCTCGCCGCAGAAGTCCAGCATCTCCTGGGTGGCCGGCAGCCCGCCGATCATCGAGCCGGCCAGCGAACGGCGGCCGGAGAGCAGCGCGTGCGCGTTCACCGTGACCGGCTTCTCCGGCGCGCCGACCTGCACCATGGTGCCGTCGGTGCGCAGCAGGCCGAGGTAGGCGCTCAGGTCGAGGTCGGCGGAGACCGTGTTGACGATCAGGTCGAAGGTGCCCGCGAGCTCGGTGAAGGTGGCCGGGTCGGAGGTGGCCCGGTAGTGGTCGGCGCCGAGCTTCAGCCCGTCCTCGCGCTTGCGCAGCGACTGGCTGAGCACGGTGACCTCCGCGCCCATGGCGTGGGCGAGCTTCACGCCCATGTGGCCGAGCCCGCCGAGGCCCACGATCGCGACCTTCTTGCCCGGCCCGGCACCCCAGTGCGCGAGCGGCGAGTACAGCGTGATGCCGGCGCACAGCAGCGGCGCGGCGGCGTCCAGCGGCAGGTTGTCGGGGATGCGCAGCGCGTACGCCTCGTCGACGACCAGCTTCGAGGAGTAGCCGCCGTGGGTCGGCAGGCCGTCGTGGCCGACGCTGTTGTAGGTGAAGACGGTGCCGCCCTGGCCGGTGCAGTACTGCTGGAGGCCGGCCCGGCAGTTGTCGCACTCCCGGCAGGAGTCGACGATGCAGCCCACGCCGACCCGGTCGCCGGCCTGCCAGCGGGTGACGCCCGGGCCGACCTCGGTGACCACGCCGGCGATCTCGTGGCCCGGGACCATCGGGAAGATGCCGGTGCCCCAGTCCTCGCCGACCTGGTGGATGTCGGAGTGGCAGATGCCGCAGAACTTGATGTCGATCACGATGTCGTGCTCGCCCACCGCCCGGCGGGTGACGGTGGTCTTCTCCAGCGGGGAGTCGGGCCGCGCCGCGGCGTAGGCGGCGACCGTGCGGGTGGTGCCCTCGGTGGTGCTCGTCGTCGTTGCGTTCGTCGAGTTCGTCATGCTTCCAGCCTGCGCCGGTGCGGTGCGACCAGCCAGACCAGAGCTCTTCGTACGCAGGCCACACGTAGGGACCCCGGACGTACGACCGCGGAACGTACGCACGGCAGTATCACCCTTGCCCCCGCCCCTGCGGCCCGGATCCCCCGCATACTGCAGGCATGGACCAGCGCACCGAACTCAGCGAGTTCCTCCGATCCCGCCGCGCCCGGCTGCGGCCCGAGGACGTGGGCCTGCCGGACAGCACCACCCGGCGGCGGGTGCCCGGCCTGCGCCGCGAGGAGCTGGCCCTGCTCGCCGGAGTCAGCACCGCCTACTACACCCGGCTCGAACAGGGCCACGGCGAGAGCGTCTCCGCCGCCGTCCTGGACGCCATCGCCCGCGTGCTGCGGCTCAGCCCCGCCGAGCGCGAGCACCTCGGCCGGCTCACCAGGCCCGCCCGCCGCCGCCCCGGCCGGGCCGCCGCCCGCCCGCAGCGGGTCCGGCCCGCGCTCCAGCAGCTCCTGGACGCGATGGAGTGCGTGCCCGCGTACGTCCTCGGCCGGCGCCTGGACATCATCGGCTGGAACCGGCTCGGCACCGCCCTGCTCGGCGACTTCGCCGCGATGCCGCCCGAGCAGCGCAACATGGCCTGGCAGCTCTTCCTCGACCCGGCCTCCCGCGAGCTCTACGAGGACTGGGACGGCAAGGCCACCGACGTCGTCGGCATGCTGCGGCTGGACGCCGGACGGGATCCGGACGACCCCAGGCTCGCCTCGCTGATCGGCGAACTCTCCCTCAAGAGCGCCGACTTCCGCCGCCTCTGGGCCGCCCACAGCATCCAGGACAAGGGCCACGGCACCAAGCGGCTGCACCACCCGGTGGTCGGCCGGCTCAACCTCCAGTACGAGACGCTGCGCCCGGCCGGGGACGTCGACCAGGTGCTCGTCACCTACCACGCCGAGCCCGGCTCCAGCTCCGCCGAGTCCCTCCGCCTGCTGGCCAGTTGGGCGGCCACCGACTTCCACCCGGAGCCCGCCGAGCCTGCCGAGGCGACCCCGGTCGATCCCGTCCGGTAGCGCCCCTGGTAGGCCTTCCGGCCAGACCCTCCCGTCAAGGGGTCGATGGTCCCGGGTCCGATCGGGGCCATCGGCCCTTCTCGCCGGTAACCGGGCGGCGATTGACTGGGCGGGTCATGGACACCACCACCAGCGGAAACACCACCAGCGGCACCACCGCCGAGTACGACCGGCTGATCGCCCGCCACCACGCGATGCGGCTCCGGCGCCAACTCCTCATCCCCGCCTCGCCCTTCGGGCCCGACCCGGCCGGCTCCGGTGCCGACGCGTACGGCGGCACCGGCGGACCGGACGGCTACGACGGCTACGACGGCGCCGCCGACCAACGGCTGATCCGGCGCGACCTCGGCCTGCTCGACCCGCTCTCCGAACTGATCGACCACCTCTACGCGGTGATGTTCCGCCGCCGCCCCTACCTGCGCCCGCTCTTCCCCGCCTCGATGGAGTTCCAGCAGGCCCACCTGGAACGGATCCTCCGCCACCTGGTGGACCACCTCCACCACCCGGCCGAACTGGCCGCGACCCTGCGCCAACTCGGGCGCGACCACCGCAAACTGGGCGTCCGGCCGGTCCACTACGAGGCCTTCGAGGAGGCCCTGTGTGCGGCGATTCGGCACCGGGCGGGCGCCCGGTGGACCGAGGAGATGGAAGCGGCCTGGGTCCGGATGCTGCGCTTCGCCGTCGCGGCGATGACCGCCGGCGCCGACTCCGTGCTCACCGAACCCCCGTACTGGCACGCCGTGGTGACCGGCCACGAGCGCCGCCGCCCCGACCTCGCCGTCCTGCGCGTGCGCACCGGCGAGCCCTACCCGTACCGGGCCGGACAGTACGGCACGGTCGAGCACCCGACGCTCCCGCACACCTGGCGGCAGTACTCGATGGGCTGCGCGCCGCGCACCGACAACGAGTTGGAGTTCCACGTCCGGCGCACCGGGCCGGACGGGGTCAGCGCGGCCCTCGTCGAACGCACCGCCGTCGGCGACCGGCTGCGCCTCGGCCCGCCGCGCGGCGGCCTGCTGCCCGAGGACGACACCCGCGACCTGCTGCTGGTCGCCGGCGGCACCGGCCTGGCCCCGATGAAGGCCATCGTCGAGCAGCAGGCTGCCCAGCGCCCGCGCGGCCGCCGCGTCCACCTGTTCGTCGGCGCCCGGGACCGTGGCGACCTCTACGACTGGTCCGCCCTCGCCGAACTCGGCCTGCACAAACCCTGGTTGGCGCTCACGCCGGTCACCGCCGGCCGGCTCGCCGACGTCGTCGCGGGCGCCGGGGACTGGCGCGAGCACCTCGCCTGCGTCAGCGGCCCGGCCGGCATGGTCGCCTCCGTCCGCTCCGAACTGCTCGCCGCCGGGCTGCCCCTGGCCCAGGTCCGCTACGACCAGGCGCTCGCCCGCTAGCCGTACGGCCTGCCGGCAGTCGTACGTCCTGCCGCTGGGTCCCCGCTGCCGGACGTCCTACCGGTAGCAGTAGGAGTCCGAGGAGGCGTCGCCGCCCGCGAGGTGGGTCTGGTGCACCCGCAGGCCCCGGAAGTCGGCGCCGTGCGGGAAGAAGCGCTCGTCGACGCTCAGTCCGCCCGCCTCGGTGTCGGCGTCCAGCTTGACGATCCACGGCTCGATGCCGTCCGGGTAGAACTGGTCGTCCCAGGCGCCGTAGAGGGAGTTGGTGAGGTAGAGCCGGCGCCCGTCCCGGCTGATCTCGACCATCTGCGGGGCGCCGCTCAGCGGGCGCCCCGGCGCGGCCGGGTGCGGGGTGCGGGCGACGACCCCGCCCAGCCGCACCGAGTCGGCGAGCCGCGGGTGGAACGGGTCCGACACGTCGTACTGGAACAGCTCGCCGGTGCCCCACGCGGACACGTACAGCCAGCGGTCGTCCACCGACAGGTTGATGTCCGTGATCAGCGGCGGCACCGCGCCGAACGGTTGCAGCGCGGGCGGCAGGTCCTCCGTCTTGGCGGGCTCGGCGGGGATCTCGATCACCTTGCGCGCGGTGAACGCCGGGCCCTCCCGGTACCAGAGCCAGACCGAGGCGGACAGGTCCTCGACGTTGGTCACCACCCCGGCGAAGCCCCACTCGGCCTGCGGATCGTGCGCCGGGCGCAGCTCCAGCACCATCTGGTACTGGTCGCCGAGGTCGATCCGTTGCAGGTGCCGCCCCGAGTCCAGCTCCCAGAAGTGCAGCGCGTGCCCGTACTTGCGGCCCAGCAGCAGCTCCGGGACGACCCCGCCCTCCACCATCCAGGGCGTGCCCCACTCACTGGTCACCCCCACGTTCGTCCCCAGGTGCCACCAGACGTCGTACGCGAAGTGCTGCGGCCCGCGCTCCGTCTCCCAGGCGCGCAGCACCTCGAAGGTGGTGTGGTCCAGCAGCGCCACCCCGCCGGGCCCGTCGTTCCCGTCCCCGCTGCCCAGGCAGGACAGGAACACCCCGTCCGGCCCGCAGTGCAGGGTGTGCGGGCGCGAGTAGCCGGCCTTGGCGGCGAGTTCCGCCGCCTCGACGGTCTTGACGAGGCGCGGCCGGACGGGGTCGGGCCGGGTGTCCATCACGTGCAGCCGCGAGGAGCGCAGGCCCGGGAGGAGGAGGTAGCGCCGCTCGGGGTTCTCGTGGCAGGCGTGTGCCAGCGCGCTGGAGCAGGCGTTCCACCCGAAATGGTGCAACTCGTCGCCCAGCGTCGGCAGTTCGGCGAAGTTCAGGACCTTCCCGTAGCTCGCCGACGCCGGATCGGTGTCCACGGTGAGCAGCGCGTCCGGCCGCTCCCCGGCCCGGTCGAACCCGGCGACGTACGCCAGCGTCTCCGGTGGCGCGGCGATCGCCTCGGCGGCCGAACGGTACAGCGACGGATCGGTGTGGCCGGCCTGCGGCATGTGTTCTCCTCAACTCGCCTGCGTGACAACCGGAGTTGGATCTGTCCGGGTAGCGTTCCACACGACCACCGGCGCACAGCAGGCGCACGGGGAGCGATCAGGAGGCGCGGACGGCCGGGTCACACCGATGCCCGGCAGAGCGGCGCCCGGCAGGCAGCCCCGGGCTACCGGCCGGTATTGTCGGGGTCCTGGATCAAGAACACCTGCGACGGACGGCAGGTCGAGCATGAGGACGGGTGCGGCGCAGATGGAGTTTCGGGAAGACATCCTGGGTGCCCCCTACGAGACGGCCGAGCTGACACTGCGGCCGGACGCCGAGGGGGAGGTCTGCGCGACGCTGGTGCGCCGGCTGGTGCCGGGGGCGGAGCGGGCCGTGCTGTACATCCACGGGTACAACGACTACTTCTTCCAGACCAACCTCGCCGACCACTTCGCCGCGCTCGGCTTCTCCTTCTACGCCCTGGACCTGCGCAAGTACGGCCGCTCCCTGCGCCCGCACCAGTCGCCGAACTTCGTGCGCGACCTCGCAGAGTACGACGAGGAGATCGACGAGGCGGTGCGGATCATCCGCGAGGTGGACGGGCACCGGCGGCTGCTGCTGAACGGGCACTCCACCGGCGGGCTGATCGGTGCGCTGTGGGCGGGGCGGCGCTCGGGGCGCGGCCTGGTGGAGGGGCTGTTCCTGAACAGTCCGTTCCTGTCGATGCCGGCCGCGCCCGCCGTGCGGACCGTCGGCGGCCCGGCCGTCACCGCGATCGGACGGCTGGCGCCCACCCGCGTGCTGCCGTCGACGCTCAACCCGCACTACACGCACAGCCTGCACAAGGACCACGAGGGCGAGTGGGACTTCGACCTCACCCTCAAGCGCGCCGAGGGCTTCCCGCTGTACGCGGGTTGGCTGTCCGCCATCCACCAGGGCCACCGGCAGCTGCGGCACGGGCTCGGGATCGACGTGCCGGTGCTGCTGATGGCGTCGACCAGGTCGATCACGACCACCAAGTGGCACAACGCCCTGCACCACGCGGACGCCGTGCTGCGCGCCGACGACATCGCCGGCCAGGGCCCGCGACTGGGCCGGCACGTCACCATCGTCCGGATCGAGGGCGGCATGCACGACCTGGTGCTCTCGGGCGAGGCCGCCCGCACCCGGGCCTTCGCCGAACTGGACCGCTGGCTCGCCGCCTACCTCGACGTCCGGCCGGCGGACGTCCGGTCGGTGGACGCCCAGGCCGTGGACGCTCAGGCCGTGGGGGAGAGCGCGTGACGGACGAGTCGGTGACGCACGAGGCGGCGGCGGACGAGCCGGTGCCGGTCGGGCGCCACACCGACCTCGGCTTCGCCAAGCTCATGCCGGACCTCGACCGGGACGGCGGCTGGCTGCTCACCCTGGACGGCACCCCGCAGTCCTACGTCGACCTCGCCGACCCGACCCACCTGGAGTTCGAGTACACCCGGAGGCTCGGCCACCTCGCCGACGCCCTGGCCCCCGCCGGGCGGCCGCTGGACGTGCTGCACCTGGGCGGCGGCGCGCTCACCCTGCCCCGCTACCTCGCCGCCACCCGCCCCGGCTCGCGCCAGCGGGTGGTCGAGGTGGACGGGCCGCTGCTCGACCTGGTCGCCGAGCACCTGCCCTGGCAGGGGCCCGGCGCGGACATCACCGCGACCGTCGGCGACGCCCGCGCGGCCCTCGCCGAGACCCCGCCCGGCACCCGGGACCTGGTGATCGCGGACGTCTTCCACGGCTCGCGCACCCCCGCCCACCTCACCTCGGTGGAGTTCCTGCGGCTGGCCGCCGCCGCCCTGCGCCCCGGCGGCTGCTACGCCGCCAACCTGGCCGACGGCCCGCCGCTGGCCTTCGCCCGGGCCCAGGCCGCGACGGTCGGCGCGGTGTTCCCGTACACCTGCCTGGTCGCCGAGGCCCCGGTGCTGCGCGGCCGCCGGTACGGCAACATCCTGCTCGCCGGTTCGACGGCCCCGCTCCCGGCCGCCGAGCTCACCCGGTTGCTGGCCGGCGACATCTTCCCGGCCCGCCTCACCGACGGCGCCGACCTGGCCGCCCTGGTCGGCCGCACCGCCCCGGTCACGGACGCCGACGCCACCGACTCCCCGCCCCCGCCGGACGGAGCGTTCAGCATCGGCTGAGCGGCGCGGCGGCCCGAGCGTCCCCGCGTCCGGGGTGTCAGAATCGGCGGGTTCAGGCCGGAGCGTGGAGCACGTCGATCGTGGAGCACGCCGAGCGCGCAACACGTCCGGCGCGGAGCAGGTCCAGCGCGGAGCACGTCCGAAGGAGTGAGCGATGAGCGGCGGGGAGCGGCCGGAGTTGGCGGAGGTGCCGGAGACGGCGTTGTGGACGCTGTGGCACCGCGCGGTGGAGGCGCGTCGGCCGGACACGGTCCTGGAGGACCCGAAGGCGGTCGAGCTGGTCGACCGGATCGACTTCCCGTTCGCGGAGCGCTTCGGGGAGGG
Organism: Kitasatospora sp. NPDC058478; assembly: GCF_042720345.1. NCBI lineage: Bacteria > Bacillati > Actinomycetota > Actinomycetes > Kitasatosporales > Streptomycetaceae > Kitasatospora > Kitasatospora sp. NPDC058478. The sequence continues at coordinate 50,476 of NZ_JBHXML010000030.1, forward strand.
CGCGCTGGTCAGCCAGTTGCAGGCGCTGCGGGCGGCCTGCTTCGACCGTGAGGTGGCGGACTTCCTGACCCGCTGCCCGCGCGGCACCGTGGTCGGCCTCGGGGACGGCCTGGAGACCCAATCGTGGCGGGTCGACAACGGCCGGGCGGACTGGCTGTCGGTGGACCTGCCGGAGGCGGCCGCGCTGCGGGAGCGGCTGCTGCCGCCGGACGACCGGCGCCGGATCCTCGCCTGCCCGGTCACCGACCCGGGCTGGATGGACGAGGTGGATCCGGCACGCGGAGTGATGATCTGCGCCGAGGGCCTGCTGATGTACCTGCGGCCGGAGGAGGTGCGGGCACTGATCGCGGCCTGCGCCGAGCGCTTCCCCGGCGGGTCGATGGTGCTGGACGCGGTGCCGCGCTGGTTCAGCGCCCGGTCCGTCCAGGGCAAGCTGCGGAACCGGCACTACCAGGCGCCGCCGATGCCGTTCGGCATGGACGCGGACGAGCGCGGCAAGCTGGCCGGCGCGCACCCGGCGGTGACCGACGTGCGCGAGGTCTACCCGGAGGGCGGGCGGGGCCTGCTCCGCGCCCTGCTGCCGCTCGTGCGCCGGGTGAACGCGCGGCCGTCCGTGGTCGCACTTCGCTTTGCCGGATCTTGAAGAACGGCTGGTCAAGCGGGAACCATGAGGAACCACCGCACGTCGTAACCACGGGTGATCGGCCGGGGGGACAGGCCGCCCGGCACGTTAGGCTGCCCTTATGGGGAAGCGGCCGCGTTGCCGCCATCGGACAACTGCCGGAATCGGCGTGCGGCACCGCTGAGGGCCGCGCCGGCTCCGACCTGCCACGGAGGTACTGGCCTTGCACATCGACGCCTGGATCGAGAGCGTCCCACCGACCGCGGTGTACGCCCTGGTCGGCCTGATCATCGGCCTGGAGTCGCTGGGCATCCCGCTGCCCGGCGAGATCGCCCTGGTCACGGCCACCCTGATGGCGGTCAAGGGTGTGGTGAGCCCGGAATGGATCGCGGTGGTCGCGATCCTCGGGGCGATCATCGGCGACTCGATCGGCTACTCGATCGGCCGCAAGGGCGGCAAGCCGCTGTTCGAGAAGCTCGGACGGAAGTTCCCCAAGCACTTCGGACCGTCCCACCTGGCCACCGCCGAGCGCTCCTTCCAGAAGTGGGGGATGTGGGCGGTCTTCTTCGGCCGCTTCATCGCCCTGCTGCGCATCTTCGCCGGGCCGCTCGCCGGCGCGCTGAAGATGCCGTACTGGAAGTTCCTGATCGCCAACGTGCTCGGCGGCATCGTCTGGGCCGGCGGCACGACGCTGCTGGTCTACAAGGTCGGCAAGAGCATCGAGCCCTGGCTGTCCCGGTTCTCCTGGGCGGGCCTGGCCGCGGCGGTGCTGATCGGCGGCGCCTCGGCCTGGTTCATGAAGCGCCGGGCCGCCAAGACCCACGCCAAGATCGAGGCGGAAGAGGCGGCCGCCGCAGCGACCGCCGCCAAGGCGCCCGTCGCGGAATAAGCGCAGTAAGCGCAGTGACGAGGCGTCTGCACTGAGCACGGCGGGGCTGTCGAGCCCTCGGAGTAGCATCGGCGGGTACCTGCCGATCATGCACAACTGGAGGGCCCGATGACCCAGTCGACGTGGGATGCCGTGGACGCGTACTTCTCCGAGCAGTTGGTGGGGCACGACCCGGCGCTGGAGGCCGCGGCCGCCGCCGCCGACGCGGCCGGGCTGCCGGAGATCGCCGTCGCCCCCAACCAGGGCAAGCTGCTGCACCTGCTGGCGCTGACCCAGGGCGCGCGGCGGATCCTGGAGGTCGGCACGCTCGGCGGGTACAGCGCGATCTGGCTGGCCCGGGCGCTGCCCGCGGACGGCACCCTGATCACCCTGGAGATCGATCCGAAGCACGCCGAGGTCGCCCAGGGGAACATTGCGCGCGCAGGGCTGGAGAAGGTCGCCGAGGTGCGGCTCGGCCGGGCTGCCGACTCGCTGGCCGCGCTGGTGGAGCAGGGCGTGGAGCCCTTCGACCTGGTCTTCATCGACGCGGACAAGCCCAGCAACCCCGAGTACTTCCGGCGGGCGCTCCAGCTGACCAGGCCCGGCTCGCTGATCATCGTCGACAACGTGGTGCGCGGCGGCGCCGTCGCCGACGCGGACAGCACCAACCCGGCGGTGGTCGGCACCCGGGCGCTGCACGACCTGATCGCCGCCGAGCCGAGGGTCACCGCGACGTCGGTGCAGACGGTCGGCAGCAAGGGCTACGACGGCTTCACGCTGGCCCGCGTGCAGAACTGAATTTTTCAGGTACCACGGAGGAACGGAGACATCGTGCGGATCGGACTGCTGGGCGCCGGCCCCTGGGCGGAGCGGGTGCACGCACCCGTCCTCGCCGAGCACCCCGGGCTGGAGTTCACCGGCGTCTGGGCCCGCCGGCCTGAGGCGGCCACGGCCCTCGGCGGGGCGTACGGCGTCCCCGGCTACGCGGACCTCGACCAGCTGCTCGCCGAGGTGGACGCGGTCTCGATCGCGCTGCCGCCGACCGTGCAGGCGGGCCTCGCGGTACGGGCCGCCGAGGCCGGCTGCCACCTGCTGCTGGACAAGCCGGTCGCGCTGACCGTGCCGGACGCGCAGGCCGTGGCCGAGGCCGTCCGGGCCCACGAGGTCGCCTCCGTGGTCTTCTTCACCGTCCGCTTCGGCGGGGAGCAGATCCCGTGGATCGAGCAACAGGCAGGCCTGGGCGGCTGGTTCACCGGCCGCTCGGACTGGCTCGGCTCGGTGTTCGCCCCCGGCAGCACCAGCCCGTACGCGGCCTCGCCGTGGCGCGAGGAGAAGGGCGCGCTGTGGGACGTCGGCCCGCACGCGCTGTCGGTGCTGCTGCCGGTGCTCGGCGACGCGACGCAGGTCACGGCGGTGGCCGGCCCGCTGGACACCGTCCACCTGGTGCTGCGGCACGCCGCCGGCGCCTCCAGCACCCTGGCGCTCAGCCTCACCGCGCCGGTCGGCGCCGGCGGCGCAGGCCTGGAACTGCGCGGCGAGCACGGCATCGCCCACCTGCCCGAGCGCGGCGAGGGCCCGACCGCAGCCCTGCACCGCGCCCTGGACGCCCTCCAGGCCTCGGCCGCCACCGGCCAACCACACCCCTGCGACGCGGAGTTCGGCCTGCGCGTGGTCGAAATCCTGGCCGGCGCCGAACACTCCCTGACCACGGGCGCACCGGTCGCGGTGTAGCTGTGACACCCGGGCGGGCCCGCTGCGGACCATCGCAACGGGCCCGCCCGGGTCATGACGTGACGAGCCAGCGCCCGCTCACGGCGGAGGCACCATCTGAGCGGTGGCGTCCAGGTTGCGGACCGGTTTGCCCTCCTCGTACGACACCGGGACGGTACCCGCGAGCTCGGCCACGGCCTTCTTGAGTGCTGACGACGCTGCGCCTTCATGCGACGTGGTGACCGTGATACCCGACGCGTCCGGCAGCAGGGCCGCCGTATAGACCGGGAACGGCAGCGAATCGGCCTGTGCCGCATCGCCGATCCTCTTGAGGACAGGGTCGACGGTCGCCCGCGCGTAGGACGCGTGCCGGATCTCGGCGCGTCCCGTCTCGACGCCGGGATGCGCCTGGGCGGCGGCCGAGACGAGGGCTCTGGCCCGCGGCTCGTCCGTCGCGAACAGCACGACCCGGCCTGCCGCCGGGTCCAGCTTCAGCGCGCCGAAGGTGTCCTTGAACCCGCCGCGCCCCTGCTCTCCGAGCGCCGACGCCAAGTCCTGCAGCGCTGCGAGCGAGAGCGCGTCCACCTGCTGCGCCGGCGAGGAGACCACGGCCCCGGGACCAGCAGGGCCGCCACCGGCCGACGCACTGGTACCGCAGCCACACAGCAACCCCGCTGCCGTCAGCACGGCGGCCGACCACGCGGGTACTCGCGATGGTGTCACTCGGTGAACTCCGTCCTGGTGGCGCTTCTGATGGTTCGATCCGTCTCGGTCGCGGTGCCATACGGCTGTGCGGTGCCACGCGGTCGTGGGGTCAGGCCGCGGGGAGGGTGGGGCCGGTCGGGCCCGGGCGGCGGTCGGTGGGGCGGGCCGGGGGGATGACGGGGGCGTGGAAGTCGCGCGGGCCGGTCCACAGGGCGGGGACGGCGTCGCCGCGGCGGGCGAGTTCGTAGGCCAGCGCCTCGTAGTTGACGCGCCAGCCGTGGAAGTGCTGCCAGGCCTCGTCGACCGGGCGCTCACGGGGGAAACCGGCGCTCGTGATCATGGCGACGGCGCCGATGTACTCGGTGTAGGTCAGGCGGATCGGGACGTCCGGGTCCGGGTCCGGGTCGAAGTCGATCCGTACCGAGCGGCCGATGTCGCGCAGCGCGGTGAAGCCCGCGCGCAGGACCAGGCGGGCCTCGGGCGGGGCCGAGCGCGGGCAGAGTGCCAGGTGGAGGGCGGCCGCGTCGAGCACCGCGATCAGGCCGACCACCCAGCTGCGGTTCGGCTGCGGGGAGCGGAAGGACAGCAGCACCGGGTAGTTGGAGTGGCTCTCGCCGATGTCGGCGGCGAGCCGCTCCCAGTCCCGGTAGAGCTGGGGGAGGGCGGTCTCGGTGTCGACGAGGGACTGCCGGGCCAGCAGTTCCGGGCCCCAGGCGGGCTCGCCGGCCCGGGACTGGAGCAGGGTCACCTCGGTCTCCCGCCGCTGGTAGGCGGCGTAGAGGGTGGGCAGGTAGGCGATCTGGAGGGCGATCACCAGCGGCCCGCTGGCGGCGGCCATGAAGTCGATCGCCGACAGTTGCAGGCGCTCGCCGCTGGCGTAGCCGAGGGTGAAGAGGCTGGACCCGGACTCCCGGATGGCCACCGACCAGCTGAGGTCGGACGTGCCGTGCAGCAGCAGGGTGTAGGCGAGCAGCATGCCGCTGAGCCACACCCCGAGCATGCCGAGCAGGATCAGCGGCGCCAGCCAGGTCAGCGCCCGGTCCTGCGCGTAATAGGTGCGGAACGGCGTCGCGTAGAGCCGGAGCACGGTCCGCAGCACCCGCCAGAGCCGGCTGACCAGCGCCGAGTACAGCCCGCGCGGGACGACCAGCGTGCGCAGGATGCTGCCGACGATGAGCAGGAGCAGCAGGGCGCCGGCCAGGGTGTGGATCATCCTCATGGCGCCATTGTGGCGGTCCGGCGGAGCGGCTGCGGCACGGGGCGGGCGCCCGGTGGCCGGGTCCGGTGCCGGCCGGGTCTTTGATCGGGCCATATCCGAGGGGCGCTGTGGCCGGGTCGGCGCAGACGGGCGCGGGACTGTTCTCTGCGCGGTTGTCGAGGCCGGCGCGCGGCTCGCGTCGCTGGAGATGTCCTCGGACCCGCGGGTGAGTGCGGGGGACGTCTTCGGCCATGTCGCGGTCACGTCCGGCGACGAGGCTGCGCCGGTCCGTGATCGTGAAAGTCGTGATCAGACTGCTACGGACTGTCACTCGGTCGCGTGCTGTCGCTACCGGGCGCCGTACCTGATCAGGCCACCGGCGGGATCCGGCCGGATGGGCTGCGTGGACCGTGCTCCGCTCGCGGCCCCGTGATCCCACACGCTCGTGTTCGATTCCGTTCGCCGGCGCGTCCGCTCGTCCCGACCTCCCGTGTGGTGTCCGGCCGCGGGGCGGTGGTGACGTAAGCCCCGTGCGGCGCTTGCCCGGAGCTCTCCGAAACCCCGGTCTGACGGGTTGTCCGGTTCTGGGAGGCGCAGGTGCCGGCTCTTGGCGATTCCCTGCCGGTGCGGGGGAGGGCTGCGTACTTTCTGAACCCTGCCGGGACGCGCTGGGGGAGTCGTCGCGACCCCTGGTCTTCCACCGTCCCGGGATTCCGCGGCCCCCGGCGGGCGATGCGCCGTGCGCGCTCGCCCGCCGGCCGCTGCTCCGCCCCACCACCGAGAGGAAGCGTCCATGCCCGACTCCGCTCTTCCCGCCCCGTACGACGAACCGCAGCCGGCGACCCCGCTGACCGCACAGCTGAACGCCGGCGTCGCGCTCCCGCCGCCCGGCCAGGACGCCGAGGCGGACTTCGCGAAGCAGGGCCTGCTGGTGGCCCTGGACCCGAACGACCCCGTTCCCGGCCCCAGCCCCAGCGGTCAGCCCTATGCCTGGAACCTGGCCCCCTACGCGGCGTTCCTGTCGGAGCAGACCCCCGCGCCGGACACGGCCAATCCGAGCCTGTGGCGCAATGCCGTGCTGAACATGAACGTCGGCCTGTACGAGGTGGTGAAGGACGCCGTCTACCAGGTCCGCGGCATGGACATATCCAACATCACCTTCATGGAGGACCCGACCCAGCAGAGCAGCGACATCGTCGTGCTGGACCCCCTGATCAGCGAGGAGTGTGCGAAGGCCGCCCTCGACCTCTACCTCGGCGAGCGCGGTGCGCGCACCATCAAGGCCGTCATCTTCAGCCACTCCCACACCGACCACTACGGCGGCGTCCGGGGTCTGTTCGCGGGCGGCACCCCCGATGCCGACGTCAAGATCGTCGCGCCGGACGGCTTCCTGGAGCACGCCGTCAGCGAGAACGTGTACGCGGGCAACGCGATGAGCCGTCGCGCCACCTTCATGTACGGATCACTGCTCCACAAGGGCGCGGACCAGCAGATCGACGCGGGACTCGGCAAGACGATGTCGTCGGGGACCACCGGCCTGCTCGCCCCTTCCCACACCGTCGTCGCCAGTGTCACCGACGAGGACACCCAGATCCCCGCGGGCGTCCCCTGCACCCTGGCCGGGATCCAGTTCGAGTTCCAGCTCACGCCCGGCACCGAGGCGCCGGCGGAGATGAACTTCTACCTCCCCGACGTCAAGTCGCTGTGCATGGCGGAGAACGCCACGCCCACCCTGCACAACCTCTACAGCCTGCGCGGCGCCCAGGTCCGCGACGCCAAGGAGTGGTCGAACTACCTCACCGAGTCCGCCACCCTCTACGGGGGCGACGCCACCTCCCTGTTCGCCAGCCACTTCTGGCCCCGCTGGAAGAGCGAGGGCGGCAACGAGATCGTCGACTTCCTCACCAGCCAGGCCGACCTCTACCGCTTCCTGCACGACCAGACCCTGCGCCTGGCCAACCACGGCCGGACCATGCACGAGATCGCCGAGGACCTCGACCAGCAGCTGCCCCAGAGCCTGGCCGGCCAGTGGTTCAACCGCGGCTACTACGGCACCACCAACCACGACATCAAGGCCGTCTACCAGCGCTACCTCGGCTGGTTCGACGGCAACGCGGCCCACCTGCACGGCCTGCCCCCCGAGGAGGTCGGCAAGCGCTACACGGACACGTTCGGCGCCGACACCATTGTGAAGGCGGCGCAGACCGCCTACGGGAACGCGACGACCGCCGACGACTACCGGTGGGTCGCCGAACTGCTCAGCCACGTGGTCTTCGCGGACCCGGCCAACACCGATGCCCGGAAGCTGGAGGCCGATGCGCTGGAGCAGCTCGGCTACCTCGCCGAAAGCGGCCCCTGGCGCAACTTCTACCTCGCCGGGGCCGCGGAACTGCGCAACCCCGGCGCCGGCACCGGCAGCACCGGCGCGCTGCCCGCACCCGAGATCATCACGGACGACGTGATCGCCGCCATGCCCCAGGACATGGTCTTCGACTACCTCGGCATCCGCCTCAACGGCCCCGACGCCGCGAACAACCCGCTCACCATCGCCCTCACCATCGCCGGCGGGAACGCCGGAGACCCCACGCAGTGCACCGTCCAGCTGCGAAACGGCGTCCTCGTCTACACCGCCGACACCGGCACCGGCGCCGATGCCTCGTACACCCTCACCCGTACCGGTCTCAACCAACTCGCCCTCGCCAAGGACGCGCAGAAGGAAGTGGCCGCGCTCGCGGACAGCAAGGACCTGACGGTCGACTCCGGCACCATCGACCCGCTGAACACTCTCGCGGGGCTGCTGGAGAGCTTCGACTTCTGGTTCGCCCTCACCACCCCCTGATCCCCTCACCTCCCATTCACCCCCATTCGGTACCGGCCGGCTGTCAGCAGTCGGCCGGTACCGGACGTTCCGGGGCGTCGACCTCCCCGCAACGGGACACCGTCCGGCGCGTGCTGCGGGACCACCTCGGCAAACTCGATCCGTCGGCATCCTCCCTTGCGGCGTTCGGCGCCCAACTTCGCAAGGCCCGCCAGGCGGCTGGTATGACCCAGGCCGAGCTCGGCAGGCTTACATCGCTGAGTGACAGTCAGATTTCGAACCTCGAAAGAGGGGCACGCAGTCCCACACTCGACTGGGTGATTGAGGTCGATCGGGTTCTGAACACTGGAGGGACGCTGGAGCTGACCTATTGGAGCCTCAGGGGTGGGGGATCCCTGCTGGAAGGTTTCCCGGAGTATGCGGCGCACGAGGCAAGGGCGGTTGAGCTGCGGCAGTTCGAGTTGGGTGTTGTTCCTGGGTTGTTCCAGACCAGGGCCTACGCGGAGGCGTTGGCGGCGGCCGATGTGAGAGGGCGTTCTGCGAGTGTCGGTGGGTCTCGTCGTGCTTGAAGGCGGGTTGTCCGGTTTTAGGGCTTCCCGATCGGCCGGAAATGCGGTGCGCTGGTGGGCGTGGGTGGACGCGCTCCGTACCCGAGTGACCTGTCGGATGAGGCCTGGGAGCTGATCGGGCCGGTCATCGTCGCCTGGAAGGGCCGGCACACCTCGGTCAGCGGCCACCAGGGCGGCTACGACATGCGGGAGATCGTGAACGCGATCTTTTACCAGGCTCGCACTGGCTGCCAGTGGCGGTACCTGCCGCACGACCTGCCGCCGAAGAGCGCGGTGTACTACTACTTCGCACTGTGGCGCGACGACGGCACCGCCGAGACCGTCCACGACCTGATGCGATGGCAGGTCCGCGAAATGCGCAGACGTCACGAGGACCCCACCGCTGTCGTCCTGGACTCGCAGACCGTGCGGGCCTCGACGAACGCACCCAAGGACACCACCGGACTGGACCCGGGCAAGAGAAGCCCAGGCCGCAAGCGGGGCATCGCCACCGACGTCCTGGGCCTGATCATCGCCGTCGTGGTGGTCGCCGCCAGCGTGCACGACAACGCCATCGGAATCACGCTGCTGGACAAGGTCGCCGCGAGCGCGCCCACCGTGACCAAGGCATGGGTCGACGCCGGATTCAAGAACGCCGTCGTCGCGCACGGCGCCCGCCTGGGCATCGATGTCGAGGTCGTCCAGCGCGAGCCCGGCGCACGAGGGTTCACGCCCGAGCCGAAGCGGTGGGTGGTCGAGCAGACGTGGGGCACCTTGATGCTGCACCGCCGCCTGGCGCGGGACTACGAGGCACTGCCCGCCAGTTCGGTGGCGGTGGTCCACTGGTCGATGACCGACGTCATGCTCCACCGGCTGACCCGCACCGCCACTGCGAGCTGGCGCGACCCGCCCGCCGCGCGGGCCGACGACTGTGACGGGAGGACCCCATGAGGGACATGCTGGAGAAGATCAGCACCCGGCAGCGGCTGGTGCGCGAGACCATCGCGCAACTGCGCGAACAGGCTCGCGGAACGTCTGCCGTGGGCAGCCGAGCACCGGGCAGACCAGACGTCGGACCCGCACCGAGACGACGACCCGCCGCCCATCCACCGGGACATCTGCGACCACCCGGCCGTGGAACCCGTGCACCCGCCCCGTCGGCCGCCCACACACCGGGCACGGCACCGGATCATCCCGCGTCCGCGCCGACACCCGGATGACCTCGCCCTCGTCCGCCACCCCCTCGATGACGAGGGCCGACAGCCCCGAAAACACCACGCTCACAAGCTCGTTGACATCACGCACATCATGCCGACGACCGACGTCACCCTTCGTCACCACCGATTACGGGACAGAGCCTTTGGCTGTACAGACCCCATTCTGGCGGGGTGGAGGTCGAGGCCGGTGGCGTCCCGAGCGGTGGCGTCCTGCGCCGGCGGGTTAGGGGTGCGGGGGAAGCCCTGGGAGGAGGCGGCCGAGCCCCTGTGAGGACGCGTCCTCCGGGGCTGCGGGGGCGCGGGAGGAGAGTGGCGCCCGTCGCTCCGGAGGCAGGTACGCGGTGGGCAGGGGGCCTTCCAGGACGTCGCCGTCGATGCGGACGCCCAGGTACGCCTGGACGCCCTCGGCCGCCTGCGTGGCCGTGGAGCGGTCCGGGAGCACCTGGACCGCGTCCCACAGCGGGTGGTCCGGGCCGCTGCGCAGCGTCGACGGGAAGCCCGCCTCGAAGGACTCGATCCGTACGCCGTCCCGGTAGCGTTCGAGGGTGGTCATGCCGTTGACGCTGTACAGCTGGACGGCCTCGGTGCCTGCCGACAGGCGTGAGAGCACGGCCTCCTTGAAGCCCTCGGGCTCGCCGCTCTCGTGGCAGAACGCCCACTCCCCGTCCCCGAGGACACCGGTGCGCAGGACGACGCCTCCCTCCGCGATCGGGAGGGTGGTGCGGGCCTGCTGCAGCGTCAGCTCCCGGACCGGTTCGGCGGCTGCCCCGTAGGCGTCGAGGACGTGTGCGGGGCCGCGGTGGCGGGCGAAGGTCAGGCACACGATGATGTCGTGCGCCCACCAGGGGTCCTGCGTGGTCATCGTCGCGATCCTCTTTCTGCTGGGCCGTTCGTTGTCGGGGCTCCGCGGCCGCGCCCGGGGGCCTGTCCCCCCGGGCGCGGCCACGGTGTCGTTCGGGCCGGGACCCGTGGACGTCAGGTCGTCCAGGAGACGGTGAACGCCTCGGTGTCGATCAGGCGCTGCGTCTGGACGAAGCTGCCGTACTTCCCGCCGGCCGCCTTGTTGACCGGGAGCGGGACGTGGCCCCGCACGCACGACTCCTTGTACGTGACCGGGTGTCCGGTCGTCTCACGGAACGTCCAGTTGCCGTTGGTGAGTTGGGGGACGATCTCGGCGCACAGCCCGCCGTTCGTGCCGCCCTGGTACGTCCCGGCGAAGGGGAACTCGTCGCAGCTGTCCTCCGGGAACGCGACCGGGTCCAGCTGGGCGAACGGCACCGTGCTCTGCGCGCCGCAGGTGCGCTTGCGGTTCGGCTCGCTGTCGCCCTTCAGTCGCGTGAACTGCTTGGGCATGTTGGGCAGGTAGTTCAGTGCGAAGGCGTAGGTCGCGGCCGCCGCACCGTAGTCCGTCAGGGAGTAGGACAGGTCGGGCCGGACGTCGGCGTAGACGCATCCGGGCGAGCCCTTGCCCGGCTCGTGGACGGCGTTGTCGCAGCGGACCTTGCGCGGATTGGTCCAGTTGACGTTCGGCTGCAGGGGGATGGTGCTGTCCTGCGTGACGTACATGTGGTACTCGTTCGCCAGGGAGTCGACAGCCCCGACGGCGGGCGAGTCCGAGTACAGGACCGTACCCTGCGCCGACGTCCCGGGCGTCAGCGTACGGGCGCCCGCCCAGGGCTTGGCCGCGCCCATCTGGCAGGGCGCCGTACAGCTGGCGTCGAACGCGATGTTGAGGCTCGGCACGTTGCTGGTCGAGGACACCATGGTGACCGTCACCAGTTCGGTCCACATCGAGCTCGTGGCGCTCAGCGACATGCTCAGGTTGATCTTGAGCTGGGCCGAACCGATGGCGGTGCCCTTGTCGTCGCGCAGCGTGTAGGTCGTGGTCATGTCCTTCAGGCACGACCCGAACCGCTCGTACGACCAGTACCCCGCGCTGCCGATCGAGCACGCCCCGGCACCGTCCTGCGTGCTGCTGACGGCCTCGGAAACACTCCTACGACCCGCCGGGCCGTCGGTGACCTGCACGCACTCGGCCGCCGCACCCGCCTTCCCAGGCGCCGACCCCACGGCCACCTCCGTGCACTGAACCCCACCCGGCTCGGCCTTCACCGACAGGTCCTGCCGGTCCGCGGCGCTCACCGCCGTTCCCGGCCCCCCGATCCCCGGCAGACCCGCTGCCCCGGTGCCCGACTGAGCCGCCGACATGCCACCCGAAGCGACGACGAGCGAGACCGCGGCCGCCATCGATGCGGCCAGGGCGACCAGGCGCCGACCATGACGTTTCATCAACTTCCCTCCCCAAGAAGGCGCGAGTGCCATCAGTGGCACCAGCTGTCACTTGGGGCACACGGGTCGCAGCGCCCAGTGGGTTCACCCGGGTGGCGCAAGGGGCGAGAACAATACAGAGATACAGAACCGGTGGACGCTGATGGTGTGAGTGGACGTTAAGTCCGTTTCCGGTAGCGGCCTCGTCCGGGTTGAGCGAGGAAGCCTTGGCGGGTGAGGCGTCCGAGGCGGCTGCGGGTGATGTTGACGGACGCACGGGCAGGCGGTTCCCCACATCCGGACGATCGGCCGGATGGCCTCCACGCTCGCCGCGGGACCGGACGCCGCCCGGCGTCGCGGGCTGCTCACCGCAGCCCCTCTCGGTCCGCGACCGCACGGGCCGCTGGAGCACAACAGGTGTCCGGCCCGAGCCGAGGGCCGAGTGAGCCGATGGTACGAACAGCCTCCCCCGGTAGTGACCCGCACGCGAACGTGTGTGGACGGTGACGGGCCGCCACGCCCCGGCTGCCCGATCCGCCATCACCACCCGCACCTGGTGTGCGCGCGATCAGCGATGTGACGCATCGTCAGAAATGGACCCGGAAGCCTGATGAGCCCTAGAAACCGCCTTGGGGTCGGGGGCTCGTTGCATGGCCGAGTGCGTCACCGCCTACGCGGACGTCAGGGTTCGTCCCTCGTCAGGCGCGGCAGTGGAAGACGCCCCAACGTAGTTCCTCGCGGCGGGCGGCAGCCACCCACAGGGGCAGATTGGCCAGCAGGCTGTCGACGTAGGCGGGGCTGATGATGCGGCGCAGTTCCTGTTCGCGCCGGCGCGTCTCCTCGGTGATGTGCTCGTAGTGGCTGAGCAGTTGGTCGCTGCGGTCGTCGAAGTCGGTGTGGGAGAGCCCCAGGCCGGCGAGTGCGCGGCGGTAGAAGTGCGGCGTGGCCAGGGCGTCCACGCCCAGTCGGGAGACGGCGGCGCGCAGGGCGGCGGCGGGGGTGTCTTCGGCGGCCATCACGTCGGTGAAGACCAGGGCCCCCTCCGGCTTGAGGACGCGGACGGCTTCGCTGAGCAGGCGGGGGCGGTCGCCGCTGTGGCAGAAGGCTTCCTGGGACCAGACGACGTCGAAGCTGCGGTCGGGGTAGGGGATGTCGTGGAAGGACCCGGTGACGACCTCGATGAGGTGGTCGAGGCCGCGCTCGGCGTTCGTGGCGCGGTGGCGCTGGTTCTGGGTGTCGCTGAGGTTGAGGGCGATGACTCGGCATCCGAAGCGTTCGGCGAGGTAGCGGGTCGGGCCGCCGTAGCCGGAACCGAGGTCCAGTACCGAGCTGCCCGCGCGGACCAGGTCGCCGACCTTGTCCGCGGTCTGTTCGACGGTGTGACGAGAGGCGTCCGCGACGGATGCGTCCGCCCGGGCGTAGATCCCGGTGTGGATGTTCTCGCCGCCCCACACCGCGTCGTAGAACGCGTCGACGTCTGCGGTGCCGTAGTAGCTGCGGGTCGCTTCCTCGGAGCTCGCTGCGCTGCCGTGAGGCATGGTTTCTCCTCGCCCTGTCGTCCCGGTCGTGGTCCACCTACCAGCACACCCGACCTCCCGCCGCCCTGCCAGGCGGGAAACCGGCCAACCGGGAGGTAGGTGAACTCCGACAGGGCGCTTTCCAGGGCTCGTTGCCTGCGGGTGGCATTGACAGCGGGCGGCGTCCGGCTGAATGCTAAGCAAGCGCTTAGTCAACGAGGCCACACCCCCGAGGACCCCGAGGAGCCGCCCGATGCCCGAGACCCCCGCCGAGCCGCCCGGGCTGGACCTGGCCCGCCTCCGCGCCCACCTGGACCGGGAGCTGCCCGGCCTCGTCCAGGGCCCGCTGCGGGCCGACCTCGTCGAGGGGGGTCGCTCCAACCTCACGTACGTCCTCACCGGCGGCACCGACCGCTGGGTGCTGCGCCGCCCGCCGCTCGGGCACGTCCTGGCCACCGCGCACGACATGGGCCGCGAGTACCGCGTCATGACCGCCCTGCGCGACACCGACGTGCCCGTCCCGCGCACCCTGCTGCTCGATCCCGGCACGGACGTGCTCGGCGCCCCCTGGTACCTGATGGAGTTCGTCCCCGGCGTCGCGCACCGGGCCCTCGCCCCGATCGCCGCCCTCGGCGAGCAGCGCGTCCACGCGCTCGGGCGGCGGCTGGTCGACACCCTCGCCGCCCTGCACCGGATCGACCCGGCCGACGTCGGTCTCGCGGACTTCGGCCGCCCCGACGGCTACCTGGAGCGCCAACTGCGCCGCTGGTCCACCCAGTTGGCGAACTCCCGCAGCCGCGAACTGCCCGAGGTGGAGCGGCTGCACGCCCTGCTCGCCGAGCGGCGGCCGATCTCCCCGGCGCCCGCCCTGGTGCACGGCGACTATCGGCTGGACAACGTGCTGGTCGGCGACGGCGACGCGATCACCGCCGTGCTGGACTGGGAGATGTCCACCCTCGGCGACCCGCTCACCGATGTCGGCCTGCTGGTGATGTACACCGAGGTCGCCGGCGTCGGCGGCGGCATCATCCCCTCCGCCGCGACCGCCCCCGGCTTCCCGAAGCCGGACGAACTCGTCGCGTACTACGCCGAGTTGACCGGCCGACAGGCCGCCGACCTGGACTGGTACGTCGCCTTCGCCTCCTTCAAACTCGCCGTCGTCGCCGAGGGCATCCACTACCGCTACCAGCAGGGCGGCACCCTCGGCGCGGGCTTCGAGCGGGCCGGCGAGATGGCCCCGATCCTCGCCCGGTACGGCCTGAGCACCCTCAAGGAGCACTGACCGATGGACTTCGCCTACGACGCCCGCACCAACGAACTCCGCGAGCAGCTGCTGGCCTTCATGGACCAGTACGTGCACCCGGCGGAGGCGGCCCTCGCGCAGCAGCTCGCCGACCCGGCCCGCGAGGCCTGGAGCATCCCGCCCGTGGTCGCCGAACTCCAGGCCGAGGCACGCAAACAGGGCCTGTGGAACCTCTTCCTCCCCGGGGAGCGCGGCGCCGGCCTGACCAACCTCCAGTACGCCCCGCTCGCCGAAATCACCGGCCGCAGCCCGCACTTGGCCCCGCCAGCGCTCAACTGCGCGGCCCCCGACACCGGCAACATGGAACTGCTCTCCCAGTTCGGCACCGCCGAGCAGCACGAGCGCTGGCTGCGCCCGCTGCTGGACGCCGAGATCCGCTCCGCCTTCGCGATGACCGAGCCCGAGGTCGCCTCCTCGGACGCCACCAACATCGCCACCCGGATCGAGCGCGACGGCGACGAGTACGTCGTCAACGGCCGCAAGTGGTACATCACCGGGGCGATGAACCCGCAGTGCCGGATCCTCATCGTGATGGGCAAGACCGACCCGGCCGCCGAACCGCACCGCCAGCAGAGCATGGTGCTCGTCCCGCGCGACACCCCCGGCGTCACCGTCAGGCGCGGCATGACGGTCTTCGGCTACGACGACGCGGACCACGGCGGCCACGCCGAGGTGCTGTTCGAGGACGTCCGCGTCCCGGTCGGGAACCTGATCGGGGAGGAGGGCGCGGGCTTCGCCATCGCGCAGGCCCGGCTCGGCCCCGGCCGGATCCACCACTGCATGCGCGCGATCGGCATCGCCGAGCGCGCCCTGGAGCTGATGTGCCGCCGGGTGAACGGGCGGGTCGCCTTCGGCCGGCCGCTCGCCGAGCAGGGCGTGGTGCAGGACTGGATCGCCGAATCCCGGGTCAGGATCGAGCAGTTGCGGCTGCTGGTGCTCAAGACCGCCTGGCTGATGGACACCGTCGGCAACCGGGGCGCGCACACCGAGATCCAGGCGATCAAGATCGCCACCCCGCGCACCGTCGAATGGATCCTCGACAAGGCCGTCCAGGCGCACGGCGCCGCGGGTGTCAGCCAGGACACCCCGCTCGCGCAGCTCTGGGCCGGCAACCGCACCCTGCGGCTGGCCGACGGACCGGACGAGGTGCACAAGCGCTCGCTGGCCCGGCGCGAGCTGCGGCGGCACCCGTAGGGGTGTCATACCGGAGTACTCAGGGGCAGGTTGGCTCCTGGGTATGACGGCTGCGGTCCGCCCCCGCCCGTACTGTCCTGATCAGCAGGCCAGCAGATCAGCAGATCAGCAGCCTGGCGGGCTGGCAGATCAACGGGGACGAGGAGAGACATCATGGGCGGGCGGGGACGGGCCGTGGCGGCGGTACTTCTGGCGGCGACGGCGGTGCTCGGAGTGGCCGGCGCCCCCGGGGCGGTGGCGGCAGCACCGGCGCCGGGGGCGGACGGCGGTGGCGAGCGCCAGGCCCGGGCCTGGCTGCCGGAGCCCACCGGGCCGTACCCGATCGGCACCACCACGCTGCACCTGACCGACACCGGGCGGGAGGACCCCTGGAAGCCCGGGCAGCGCCGCGAGCTGATGATCAGCCTCTGGTACCCGACCGCCCGCCCGGCCACCGGCGCCGACCGCGCCCGCTACATGGACCCCGCCGCCGGCGAACACTTCGGCACCGAGGGCAGCATCGGCCAGGCGAACCACGGCGCCACACCCGGCCGCACCGACTGGGCCGGCATCCGCACCCACGCCCGGCCGGACGCCCCCGCCCTGCCCGGCGGCCCGCGCCCGGTGGTGCTGTACTCGGCCGGCCTCGGCGACCCGCGCACCTGGGGCACGGGCCTGGTCGAGGACCTGGCCTCGCGCGGCTACGTCGTGGTGACGCTGGACCACACCTACGAGGCCTCCGAAGTCGCCTTCCCCGACGGGAACCTGGCCACCTCCGTGTTCCCCGCGCTGGTCGGACAGCCCGGCCTGGACATCGGCGCGGTGCTGCGCAAGTCGATGCAGACCAGGGTGGACGACACCCGCTTCGTACTGGACGAACTCGGCGGCCTGCGCCTGGACCCACGGCTGCCGGCCGGCCTCGCCGCCTCGCTGGACCTCGACCGGATCGGCATGGTCGGCCACTCGGCGGGCGGCTTCACCGCCCTCCAGGCCATGCACGACGACCCGCGCATCGCGGCCGGCGTCAACCTGGACGGCCAACTGCACTTCCCCGGGCCGGACGGCCACACCGGGGTGGACCTGCCCAGCGTCGCCCAGGACGGCCTGGACCGCCCGTTCCTGCTGATGGGCACCCGCAACGAGGACTCCGGGGACTACCACCGGCAGCCCGGCTGGGACGCCCTCTGGCAGCACAGCACCGGCTGGCACGCCGACGTCACGCTGAACGGCTCCCGGCACGGCTCCTACACCGACGCGCAGTCCCTGCTGCCCCAGCTCGCCCGGCAGGGCGCGATCACCCCGGAGCGGCTGAGCGCCGACGTCGGCGACATCCGCCCCGACCGGGCGGTGCTCGCCACCCGCTCCTACGTCGCGTCCTTCCTCGACCGCTGGCTGCGCGGACACGACGACCACCTGCTGGACGGGCCCTCGGCGCGCTTCCCGGAGATGGTGTACGAGCGTTAGGCGTACTGACCGCCGGGGAGCGAAGACGAACAGTCGGGAAACTCGCACCCTCCCTCAAGCTGCCGCAATAACCTGTCCGGCACCAGCCCGAGTTGGAGAGGAACGCCATGAACTCACTTGCCGTGTACGGACGTTGTGGAGCATCGCTGGCCGCCTGCGTGCTGCTCCTGGCCTCTGGCAGCGGGACCGCCGTCGCCGCCGACAGGGCGTCGGCAGTGGCGGGGGCAGTGGCAGTGGCGGGGGTGGTCACCGTCCCGGTCGGGACCCTGGTCTCCGGGATGGCGGTCAGCCCGGCCGGGGACAAGGTCTACGTCACGGCCGACGGCGCGCTCAAGACCGTCGACACCGGGACGGACACCGTCACCGCGCAGATCCCGCTGGCCAACGCCGAGAGCGACTACCACCAGACCGTGATCAGCCCTGACGGCAGGCGCGTGTACGTCGTGAGCGGTCTCGTCATGAACGTGGTCGACACCACGACCGGCACCCTCCTCGCCGCCGCACCGCTGCCGCCGCAGAACAAGCCCGCCGCCTGGTCCACCGGCCGTACGCACGACATCGCGCTCAGCGCCGACGGCGCGACGGTCTACGTCACCCAGGCCGGCGCGACGGGCTACAACGTGCCGCCGATCCCCCCGCCCGGGGTGCCCGCCGAGACTCCCGGACGGGTGCTGACCTTCTCGACCGCGCAGAACGCGTTCACCGGCGAGGTCGCGCTGCCCGGCAGTTACGCGCAGTCGATCGCCCTGCGGCCCGGCGGTCGCGACGCCTACGTCGCCGCCGGGTCCGGGCTGGTGCACCTTGACACCTCGGGCGCCCCCGGGGCCGCGCCGACCGTGGTCGGCTCGGTGTCGAACCTCCGGCAGGCGATCCGTCAGGCGGCGTTCACCCCCGACGGCACCCACCTGTTCGCCGTCGCCGACAGCGCCGCCAACCAGGTCTTCCCCGTCGACCCCGCCACCGACGCCGCGCAGGCACCCGTCACGCTCGCGCCGGTCGCCTCCGCCGGACTCACCGGTGTCTCCGTCAGTCCGGACGGGACCCGTCTGCGCACCGTTCGGTATGACCGCGATCCGCGGGCGGTCGCGCTGGTGGCCTTCGACACCGCCACCTACGCTCCGGTGCCGACCGAGACGGTCCCCTTCACCCTGGACAGCGTCAGCGACACGGCGGTGAGCGCCGACAGCAGCACCGTCTACGCGTTCGGCTGGCGCAACGCCACCCGCGACACCGCCCTCCAGATCGTCACCCGCTGACCGGAGTCCCCCGCTGACCGGCGGGGGAGCGCCGCCCTCCTGACGAGTACGGACGGAGGGCGGGAACGCGCAGGGCCCTACGGCGGCCTGCGCGTTCCGCGCAGTGCCGGAGGCCCTGCCGGCCTTGGCTCCGCCCGGCCCAGGAACACGAGCCCGCCCGCCGCAACACCTGAACCGCCGCCGGTCGTCAGTCCCCCAGGACGGCGATCCGGCCGGTGCTGCGCCCGGCGGCGACGAGCTCGACGGCGTCGGCGGCCCCGGCGAGCGGCACCCGGGCGCTCACCAGCGGGCGGACCGCGCCCCGGTCGGCGAGCCGGGTCAGCTCGTCATGGGCGGCGCGGACGGCCTGCGGGTCGTGGGTGTTGTAGAGGCCCCAGTGCAGGCCGAGGATGGCGTAGTTCTTCACCAGCGCGTGGTTGAGCGCCGGCGCAGGGATCCGGCCGGCGGCGAAGCCGACCACCACGATCCGGCCCTCGAAGGCGACGCACTTGGTGGAGCCGGTGTAGGCGTCCCCGCCGACCGGGTCGAAGACCACGTCCGCGCCGCGCCCGCCGGTGAACTCCTTGACGGCGGCGACGAAGTCCCCGGCCGTCCGGTCCACCACCAGGTCGGCGCCGAGCGCCCGGGCCGCCTGCGCCTTGGCGGGGCCGCCGACCACGGCGACCACCCGGGCCCCGGCGACCCGGCCCAACTGGACCGCCGCGCTGCCCACGCCGCCCGCCGCCGCGTGCACCAGCAGCGTCTCGCCGGCCGCCAGCCGGGCCCGGCGGTGCAGGGCGAACCACGCGGTCTGGTAGCCGATGTGCAGCGCGGCCGCCTCGGCGTCGTCCAGCGCCCCGGGCGCGGGGAAGGCGGCCGCCGCGTCCAGCAGGGCGTACTCGGCGAAGGCGCCGTGCGGCAGCACCGGGTTGCCGATCAGCCGCTCGCCCCGCCGCGCGCCGTCCGCCACCTCGCCGCACAGCTCCACGCCGGGCGTGAACGGCAGCGGCGGGCGGACCTGGTACTGGCCGCGCACCATCAGCGCGTCCGGGAAGTTGACCGCCGCGGCCCGCACCCGGACCAGCAGCTGCCCCGGCCCGGCCACCGGCCGCGCCACGTCGTCGGCCAGCCGCATCACCTCGCCCGGCTCGCCGAACTGTTCCACCTGCCAGGCCCTCACAGCGCCTCGCTCCTCTCCAGCCCCTGCTGGAGCCGGTTCATCCCGTTGATCCAGCGGTCCGGTTCGGTGGCCCGGACCCGGTAGTACTCGGCGACCTCGGGGTGCGGCAGGATCAGGAAGCGGCCCTCGCGCAGCCCGGCCAGCGCCGCCTCGGCGACGTCCTCCGGGTCCAGCGCGGTGGGTGCGAGCAGCGCCTCGCCGACCGCGCCGGTCGAGGCGAGCATGTCGGTGCGCACGCCCTGCGGGCAGAGCGCGTGCACCCGGACGCCGCGGTGGCGGTACGTCGCGGAGAGCCACTCGGCGAAGGCGAGCGCGCCGTGCTTGGTGACCGCGTACGGGGCCGATCCCAACATGGTGAGCAGCCCGGCGGCGGAGACCGTGGCGAGGAAGCGGCCCCCGCCGCGCTCCAGCCAGCGGGGGAGCAGCAGTTCGGCGGCCCGGACGTGGGCGAGGACGTTGACCTCCCAGGCGCTCGCCCAGGCCGCGGCGGGCGCGTCGGCCCCGCCGACCGGGGCGACGCCCGCGTTGGCGCACCACACGTCGATCTCGCCGAGCGCGGCCCGGGCCTGCCCGACCAGGGCGGCCAGCCCCTCGGGGGAGGCGGCGTCCCCGGGGGCGGCGGTGCCGCCGCAGTCCCTGGCGACGGCGCGGGCGGCCTCGGCGTCCAGGTCGTTGACCACCACCCGGGCGCCGGCCGCGGCGAAGGCCCGGGCCAGGGCGGCGCCGATACCGCGCCCGCCGCCGGTCACCACCACGCCCTGGCCGGCGAAGTCCGTCGCCGGTGCGTCCGCGTCCGCTGCGTCCGCGTCCGCTGCGTCCGCGTCCGCCGTGCCGCTCACAGGCCGCCGCCGAGGGTGACGCCGCCGTCCACGACCAGGGTCTGGCCGGTGATCCAGGCGGCGTCCGCGGAGAGCAGGAAGGCGACCGCGCCCGCGACGTCCTCGGGCACGCCGAGCCGGCCGAGCGGGTAGGCGGCGGCGACCTGCTCCTCCCGGCCCTCGTACAGGGCCTCGGCGAACCTGGTCTTGACCACGGCGGGGGCGACGGCGTTGACCCGGATGCCCTGGCCGCCCAGTTCGGCGGCGAGTTCGGTGGTGAGCCGGATCAGCGCGGCCTTGCTGACCCCGTACATGCCGATCCCGAGCGAGGAGCGGATGCCCGCGACGGAGGCCACGTTGACCACCGAACCGCCGTG
This sequence comes from Kitasatospora sp. NPDC058478, assembly GCF_042720345.1. Lineage (NCBI taxonomy): Bacteria > Bacillati > Actinomycetota > Actinomycetes > Kitasatosporales > Streptomycetaceae > Kitasatospora > Kitasatospora sp. NPDC058478. Next base: position 71,497 of record NZ_JBHXML010000030.1, read on the forward strand.
CTCGCCCATCCAGGCGGCGTGCGCGCGGCGGGTCCAGGCCAGCGGGGCCAGCACGTTGACGGCGAGGATCTTGGCGGCGGCGGCCTCGTCGGCGTCGAGGACCGGGCCGTAGAGGGGGTTGATGCCGGTGTTGTTGACCAGGTGGTCGAGCCGGCCGAAGGCCTCCAGGGTGCTGGTGACGGCCTCCTCCTGGTGGACCGGGTCGTCGGTCCTGCCGGCGACGGCGATGGCGTTCTCCGGCCCGCCCAGGTCGTGGACGGCCTCGGCGAGCGGCTCGGGGTTGCGGGCGGTCAGGCAGACCTTGGCGCCGCGGGCGACCAGCTCGCGTGCGATGCCGAGGCCGATGCCCCGGCTCGATCCGGTGACGACGGCCACCCGGCCCTTGAAGGAGTACGCCACGGAGGGTCCTGCCTTTCGCGCGGAACGTTCGACGGGGGTGCCGGGTGGGCGCAGGCGCCGGTTCGGCGGGGATGCCCGGTCGGCGGGTGTGCCGGTCCACCGGCTGACTAAGCGCTTGCTCAGCATGGTGTCGGTGCGGGAGCCTGTCAACAGTCCGTCGACCGGGCGGCGGGAATGTGTGTACGAGTTCTCTGGGAGGATGGCGCCATGACCAGCACGCCCATCGCCGACCTCTGGCGCACCCTGCCCGGCGGCGCCGACTCCCGCCCCGAGGCGGCGTACCGGCTGCTCCAGGCGGCCGTCGAATCCTTCGCGGAGCGCGGTTTCCACGCCACCACCACCCGGGACATCGCCACCGCCGCCGGGATGAGCCCGGCGGCGCTGTACATCCACTACCAGTCCAAGGCCGCGCTGCTGGCCGAGATCAGCCAGGCCGGGCACGCGGCCACGCTGGAACTGGTCCGGGCGGCGGCGGCCGGTGAGGGCGGCCCGGTGGACCGGATGCGCCGGCTGGTCGAGGAGTTCACCACCTGGCACGCCCGGGCCCGCACGGTCGGCCGGGTGGTCAACTACGAGCTGCACGCGCTGCCCGAGGACGCCTACGCGGTGGTCGCGGCGCTGCGGCTGGACATCGAGCGCGAGGTCAGCGCGCTGATCGAGGCGGGCGTGGCGGCCGGCGCCTTCCAGGTGTCCGAAGTCCGGACGGCGGCCCGTGCGGTCACCTCGCTGGGCATCGACGTCTCCCGCTGGTTCACCGACCGATCCACCGAGACGCCGGATGAACTCGGCCGCCGCTACGGCGAGTTGGTGCTGCGGATGCTCGGCGCCCGGGTCTGATCCGCCGGTCCGCCCGGCGACCGGTAAGGTGACAACTCAGTTGCCATGTGCTCCGAGGAGGACCGATGACACGTCAGATCGGTGATGTACCCGCCCTGTTGGCCGAAGCCTGGGTCTCCTGGGCGGAACGCGGCGCGGCCCTGGACGACGCGTCGTGGGGGCTCGCCACCCGGCTGCCCGGCTGGACCGTCCGGGATCTGTACGCGCACGTGGCGCCGGTGCCGGAGATGTTCGCCGGGCTGCGCGGGGCCCTGGTGGACGGCCCGGCCGAGGTGACCACCGGGGTCGGCATCCTGCGGGCCTACAACCGGCCGGGCGGGATCGCGCACACCGCCGCCGAGCAGGTCGCCGAGGCGGCGAAGCAGACCGCCGCGGCAGCCGAACCGGCCGAGCTGGTCGCCCGCTTCGGGGCCGAGGGCCCGGCGGCCCTGGCCGGCATCGCCGACCTGCCGCCCGCCGCCGCGGTGGCCCACCCGCTGCTCGGCTCGGTGACGGTCGGCGCGCTCGGCGAGGTGGCGCTGATGGAGGCGACCGTCCACCTGCTCGACCTGATCGCGACGATCGGCGGCCCGCCGCCGTCCGACGGCGCCCTGCACTTCACCCGCACCCTGCTCGCCGAGGTCGCCGACCCGGTGGCCTTCATCGAGGCGGCAGCCGGTCGCGACACCACGGCGGTCCTGCCCGTCATCCGCTGACACCGGGGCGCGGCGCGTAGGCCGCGACGGCGGAGCCGGGCTCGGGGTGGACGGCGGCCGGGCCCGCGCTCCCGCCGGGCGGGCCCGCGGGGGCCGTCGCCGCAGGTCCTGCGGCTCGGGGCCGGTTCGCGGGCTGTGGCACGATGCCCGCAGGCCGGTCACCAGGGACGGCCCGCGCCACGCCGCAGGCACGAGCGGCGGGCGGTTCCACCGCACGCAGAATGAGGACCCGCCATGTCCGAGACCATCCCCAGCCACGCCCGGCCCACCGGGCAGCCCGCCTTCCGCCCCGCCACGCTCGCCGACGTACCGGCGCTGGTCGAGCTGGTCGAGTCCGCCTACCGCGGCGACGCCAGCCGGGCCGGCTGGACCACCGAGGCGGACCTGCTGGAGGGCCAGCGCACCGACGCCGAGGGCGTCGCCGCGGTCATCGGTCGCTCCGACGGGGTGCTGCTGGTCGCCGAGCGGGACGGCCGGCTGGTCGCCTGCTGCCAGCTGGAGCACCGCGGGGACCGCGCGTACTTCGGCATGTTCTCGGTGCGCCCCGGGCTCCAGGGCGGAGGCCTCGGCCGGGCCGTGCTCGCCGAGGCCGAGCGGCTGGCCGGCCAGGAGTGGGGCGTGGGCGAGCTGGAGATGACCGTGATCGAGCAGCGCGCCGACCTGATCGCCTGGTACGAGCGGCGGGGCTTCCGCCGGACCGGGGTCTTCACCCCGTTCCCGTACGGCGACGAGCGTTTCGGCGTCCCGCTGCGCCCCGATCTGCGCTTCGAGAAGCTGACGAAGGCGCTGAAGGAGTCGCTGGGGGAGGCCTGACCGCAGGGGTGCGGGCCGGCGGTGCTCGGGGTCGAATCCATGATCGCTTGACGGTTCGTCGGTACGTGATGACATGTCAAGTCACTGACCAGGGGCGATGCGGAGATGTCATACCTCGTTCATGATTGGTCTAGGCCAATGTGAGAGGCTGAGGGCGAACGGCCACGTTCCGTCCCATGCCCAGGGGGGCCACTTCCGCATGCCCGTACTCCATGGCACCGCCATGCCCGCGCCCGTCCCCGGCCCGCGCCGGATCCCCGCGGACCCCGACCTCCGCCTGCCCAGCCCGCCCGACGACGAGGAGCTCTACTGGTACTTCGGCCCGCAGCGCCGCTGGGTGCTGCTCTGCGCCACCCTCTCCTACGCGGGAGCCACCGCCACCCTCGGCCTGTTCGCCCTCAGCCGGCCGCTGCTCTGGCCCTTCCTGGTGCTCACCGTGCTCAACGCGGCCACCTGGCTGCTCTCGCTCACCGACGGCCAGCGCGCCCGCCGCTACACCCGCGACTCGCACGACCTGCTGATGCGCGCCTGGCAGCCCGCCCGCCACCCGAGCGTCGACCTGCTGCTGCCGACCGCCGGCGAGCCGCTGGCCGTCCTGGAGAACGCCTACCGCCACACCGTCGCCGTCCAGTGGGCCGGCGCGCTGACCGTCATCGTCCTCGACGACGCCGCCCGCCCCGAGGTGCGCGAACTCGCCGAGTCCTACGGCTTCCAGTACCGGGCCCGCCCCGACCGCGGCCGGTTCAAGAAGGCCGGCAACCTCAACCACGGCCTGGCCGAGGGCAACGGCGAGATCGTCGCCGTCCTGGACGCCGACTTCTGCCCCCGCCCCGACTTCCTGCACCACCTGGTGCCCTACCTCGACAACCCCGAGGTCGGCATCGTGCAGAGCCCGCAGTGCTTCGACACGGACGCCGACATGTCCTGGCTCGAACGCGCCGCGGGAGCCACCCAGGAGATCTTCTACCGCTGGATCCAGCCCTCCCGGGACGCGCAGGACGGCACCGTCTGCTGCGGCACCAACGCCCTCTACCGCCGCGCCGCACTCATGCGCGTCGGAGGCTTCGCCGAGATCGACCACAGCGAGGACCTCTACACCGGCCTCTCGCTCGCCCGCGCCGGGTGGACCACCCGGTACGTGCCCGCCCTGGTCGCCAAGGGCATGTCGCCCACCGGCCTGCCCGCCTTCATCAGCCAGCAGTACCGCTGGTGCCTCGGCTCCCTGGCGCTCGTCCGCGACCCGGACTTCCGCCGCGGACCGCTCCCTCGCTCCGCCCGGCTCTGCTTCTGGAACGGCATCCTCGGCTACGTCACCAGCGCGGTGAACGTCTTCGCCGTCCCGCTGCCCGCCCTGATCATGCTGTTCTTCGCCCCCGGTGAGATCCAGCCGTGGCAGGTGCTGCCGTTCCTGCCGCCGATCTGGGTCTCGCTCGTCCTGCTGCCCGCGATGTCCCGCACCCGCTGGCGCTTCGAGGTCACCCGGGTCCAACTCCTCGGCGGGCTCTGCCACGTGGTCGCCATCGCGCACGCGCTGCGCCGCCGCAGTGCCGACTGGGTGCCCACCGGCGCCGTGTCGGGCGGCAGTTCACTGGCCAAGGCGGTCGCCCGGATCGGCGTCGGCTGGCTGGGGTTCGTCGTCCTCGCGGGCATCGCCGGACTCGTGCGCGCGGCCATGCTGTACGGCTGGCAGCCCTTCTGGGCGCTCACCGCGCTGCTCGCGCTCACCGCGTACACCATGATCCCGCTGATCCGGTCCCTGTGGCCGCTCCTGCGCGGTGGCAACGGGGCCGCCGTCGGAGAGGTCGCCGCGCCCGTGCGGCGCCGGTCCGACCTGGGCTTCGGCCACGCGGAGGCCGTCGCCGTCACCGCCGTGCTGCTGCTCTGCGGACTGCTGGCCTCCGGCTGGGCCGATCCGCTGATCTTCTGACGCTCCGTCAACTCCGCTCCGTCAACTTCATGAGCTCCATCAATTCCTGACGTCAAAGTCGATGTCTGACGACCCATCAACTTCGTTCGGATCCACCGCGTTTCCCAGCGCGTCGCCCCACCGGCGCGGATGCGCCGCCCGGCCGCCCCATCGGCCCGGCGGTCCCGACCACCCGCTGCCTGCCCCTGCGAGGAGCACCGCCGTGTCAACGGCCGTACCACCACCGTCGTCGTCCCCTTCCTCCCCTGCCGCCACCGCCTCGGCCGAACTGCTGCCCGGCGTCGTCCGAATGGACCGGCAGGCCGCGCCCGAGCGGCGCCCCTCCGCAGAAGCCGTCGCACCGCCGCAGGCCCAGCGGCGTACCGGCTTCCGCCCCGACATCGAGGGCCTGCGCGGAGTCGCCGTCCTCTCCGTCCTCGCCTACCACGCCGCCGTTCCCGGCTTCGCCGGCGGCTACGTCGGCGTCGACGTCTTCTTCGTCATATCCGGCTTCCTCATCACCGGACTGCTGCTCGGCCGCCCGATCGGCCTGTGGGACTTCGCCGCCCGCCGCGCCCGCCGCATCCTGCCCGCCGCCGCCACCGTCCTGGTCGCCACCGCCGTCGCCGGCGGCGCGCTGCTCGACCCGCTGCGCGGCACCGACCTCGCCCGCGACCTGATCGCCTCCGCCGGACAGGTCGTCAACTGGCGCTTCGTCGGCCAGCAGACTGACTACCTGGCCGCCGAACACGCCCCGAGCCCGCTCCAGCACTTCTGGTCGCTCGGCGTGGAGAACCAGTTCTACCTGCTGTGGGGCGTTCTGCTGCTCGGCCTCGCCCGCTTCCTGCACGGCCGCCGCCGCACCGTCGCGATCACCCTGGCCACCACGGCCATCGGCGCGGTCTCGCTGCTGCTGTGCGTCCGGTGGACGGCGACCTCGGCGCCGCTCGCCTACTTCTCCACCGGCAGCCGGCTCTGGGAGTTCGCGGCCGGCGCGTGCGCTGCGCTGCTCGGCGGCGCCCTGGCCGGCCGTGTGCAGCGGCGCGGGACGGCCTGGTCGCTGCGACTGCTCGGCTGGGCCGGCGCCGCCGCCGTCCTCGCATCGATCCTGCTCTACGACCGGAACACCCCCTTCCCCGGCACCGCCGCGCTGGTGCCCGTCCTCGGCGCCGCCGCCGTCCTGCTCGCCGGCCCCGCCCACCGCGCGCTCGGCGCCACCGACGCCGGACGCCTCCTCGACAACCGGCCGCTGCGCGCCGCCGGTCGCCTGTCGTACGCCTGGTACCTCTGGCACTGGCCGGTGCTGACCATCGCCCAGGCCCGCTACGGCGCCCTGCCCTGGACCACCCTGGCCGCCCTCGCCGCAGCCAGCGCGCTGCCCGCCTGGCTCACCATGCGGCTCGTCGAGCAGCCGCTGCGGTACGGCAGCAGCCCGGCGCCGCGCCGGGGCCTCGCGGTCGGCGCCAGCGCCCTCGTCATCCCGCTGATCGCCGCACTCACCCTCGGCGGCGGCACGGTCCGCGCCCTCGGCGGCACCGCCGACACCCCCGCCGCCGCCCCGGCCGGGGCCCCGACCGGCCCCACCCTGCTCGCCCCCGGTGCGCGGGTGCTCGGCCTGACCCCCTCGCTGGCCCGCGCCCGGGAGGACTTCCCGCCCGGCAAGGGCTGCGAGATCCCGCTGAACGCCGACAGCAGCCCGCGCTGCCTGTTCGGCGCCGAGGACAGCCCCGACCGGATCGTGCTGCTCGGCGACTCGCACGCCGGCCAGTGGATATCGTCCGCACTCGCGATGGCCGAGCAGCGGCACTGGGCCCTGGAGGTCCTGGTCAAGCCCGGCTGCCCGCTCGCCACCCTCACCGTGCGCAACAACGTCCTCGGCCGCACCTTCGAGGAGTGCGACCGCTGGCGCGAGAACACCCTCACCCGGCTCACCTCCGGGCCCAGGCCGCGCCTCGTCCTGATGGCCGGCCTCAACAGGTACGGCAGCCAGGAGGAACGCACCCAGGGCTGGACCCGCACCCTGGACCGCCTCGCCGCCGTCGGCGCCCCGCTCGCCTACCTCGGCGACACCCCGATGCCCGGCAAGGACATCCCGACCTGCCTCGCCGCCTCCGACGGCCGCTCGGACGCCTGCTTCTTCCCGCGCGACACCGCCTTCGAGCCGGACCCGATGCTCGACGGCGGGCTCGCCGCCCGCTACGGCGTCCGCACCCTCGACCTGGGCCCGCTGCTGTGCCCCGGCAGCGGACCGGACTGCCCGGCGGTGCTGGAGGGCGTGGTGCTGTACCGCGACACCGGCCACATCACCGACACCCTGGCCCGCGTCCTGGCGCCGCGCCTGGACAAGGGAATCCTGGAGGCGGCCGGGTAGCGCGGCTCCGCCACCTGGGGCGCCCCGCCGGATCGATCCGGCGGGGCGCCCTCGTCGTGCGGGTGCGGGTGTGGCCACGCAGGCGTTTTCTCAGCCGTAGATGCTGTGGCAGAGGCGGGCCTGCTCCGAGCCCGCGGGCCAGCGGCCGACGCGTTCGGCCTGGTCGCAGATGCCGCCCGGGCCGAGGGTGGGCAGCGCCGCGCCGGTAGCCGGAGCCGCCGGGGTGGCGGCGGCCGGGGCGGGGGCGCCGTGGGTCGACGGCGAGGGGCGCGCGGTGCGGCCGGGCTTCGGGTGCGCGGTCGTCGCGTGCTGGGCGTCGGCCGGCTCGTCCTCGTTCGGCGCGGCCGCCGCCGTGGCCGGGACCAGGGCCGGGGCCGGTCCGGCGCGCTCCGGCGTGGGCGGCGGGAGCGGGGACGGCGCGGGTGTGGTGGGGAGCGGCGAGAACGCGGGCGGGTCCGGCGCCGCCGGGTCGGACGCGGAGGGGGAGGTGTGCGGCAGGGCCACCACGTCCAGGTCGTCTCCCGTCCCCGGCCCGCACATCGCCAGGACGGCGGCGAGGACGGCGACCGTCCCGACGGTCGCGGCGGCCCACACCTTCCGCGACCGCCGCGACGTCGGTGCGGGCGGCCGAACGGGGGCCGGCGCGAACGCGGTGGGTACCGGGGGTGGCTGCCAAGCGTCCTGCGGCCACTGCCACTGTCCTCCGGTGGACTGCCCAGTCATCTTGTCGTCCTTCCAGCGCCGAACCCCCCGTCGAATCCCCCGCCATGCCTTCCCCGTGCTCAACGAGCGCGCCGACGCCGGGACATGACCCGGAAGAGGGGTCTGGAGGGGCGCCGATTGCCGCCGCGCCACATGCTGGGGGGCATGGAGACCAACAGCACGTCCAAGCACCTGGTCGAGGTGGCCGACTTCCGGACCGACAGCCGCTACCGCCTGGTCCACTTCGAGGGCCACGGCTGGGAGCCGCTCGCCCCCGAGGAGTTCGAACCCCGGATCCACCAGCTCTTTCCGGACCTCGACCCGCGAGATCCGGTCCGCGTCCACTGGGCGGATCGCCCCTGGGAGTGGCCCCTCTGGCACCCCGGCGAGGCGTGAGCCGCGCTTTCGTTACGCTGTCCGGGTGAGCGTGGATCATTTCTGGCGCCGCCTGCCCGGCCAGGAGGTCGACACCTGCTCGCCGACGGAACTCGGCGAGCTCGTCCCCGACCGGCAGGACGTCCGCTACGGCCAGCTGGCCTCCGCCGGACTTCTCCTCGGCGTGCGGAGCACCGCCCGGCTGATGGAACTGGCCCTCACCGAGAACGGCCTGCACCCCGACCCGGCCGCGCGCCTGCCCGTGTACGGCGGCGAGCGCCGCGAACCCGACGCCGCGCAGACCGATCCGCTGGTGCTGAGCCCCGCGCAGGTCGCGGCCGCCTTCACCTTCCTGCGCGACTCGGCGCTCGGCGAACTCGTGCGCCAGCAGGACACCGTGCTGGCCCGGACGGTCGCGCGCCTCGGGTACCCGACGCCGTGGTCCGAGACGTGGGCGACCCGGGTGGTCGCCGACCTGCGGGAGCTGCGGGACTTCTTCGCCGACGCGGCGGCGGCCGGTGACGCGGTGGTCGTCCGGGACCGGAAGGCATGATCGGGGTGACCGGGGCGGCGGACACGAACGGGGTGGACGAGTTGGACGGGGTGGAGGACGTGAACGGGGTGGACGAGTTGAACGGGATGGACGGGGTGGACGAGGCGGAAGGCCTGAACGGGCTTTCGAGCACTGCCGGTTACGCCGAGGCGGCGGAGGAGCTCGCCGTCCAGTACGAGAGCGTGACCTTCGCCGAGGTCCACGCGGACCTGCTGCACAGCTACCCGCCCCCGCCCGCCGCCGTCCTCGACGTGGGCGCCGGCACCGGGCGGGACGCGGCCGCCCTCGCCGCCCTCGGCCATCCGGTGGTGGCCGTCGAGCCGACCGCCGAACTCCGTTCCGTCGCCGAGCGGTTGCACGCGGGCTCCGGCGTGCGCTGGGTCGCCGACGAGCTGCCCGAGCTGCCGCAGCTGAGCGCCGGCACCGAACGCTTCGACCTCGTCCTGCTGACCGCCGTCTGGATGCATCTCGCCCCCGCCGAGCGGGCGTTGGCGATGGCCGCCCTCGGCCGGCTGCTCGCCCCGGGCGGGCGCCTCGCCCTGACCCTGCGCCACGGCCCCGTCCCGCCGGGCCGCCGGATGTTCGACGTCCCGCCCGAGGAGACCGTCGCGCTCGCCGCCGCCCGGGGCCTGCGGCTGCTCCACCGCACCGAACGCGGCGACCTGCACGGCCGGTCCGGCGTCCGCTGGACGAGCCTGGTCTTCGGGTAGGTCGCCCTCCTGGCGTCCGGGCCGCGCTCGCGCGGTGCGGGGGTCAGTTCACGTCGACGTTGTCGAAGAGTTCGAGCATCTGCGTGAGGACGTGCACGCAGGCGGTCAGGTCGGCGTCGGTCAGCTCGCCGCCGACCTGGCGGAGCAGGGCGTGCTCGCGGGCGCTCGCCGCGGAGACGGCGGCCCTGCCGTGGCCGGTCAGCCGGATCAGCGAGGACCGCTGGTGGGCGGGGTTCGGGGTGATCTCGACCAGGTCCAGGGCTGCCGCGTCGTTGACCATGCGTTGCACGAACTGCCTGCTCAGTGCCTGTGCGCGGCCCATCTGAGGGACGGTCATGGGCCCGTGTTCCGCGAGCAGGAGCAGTACGGCGCGCACGCCGACGGACAGCCCCTCGATGGGAGCCGCGAGTTCCACAGTGCGGAGCACCCGTCGGTACAGCGGGCCGACCAGGTCGAACACGTCCATGAGCCGGTGGGCGAGGACGTCGGGCGGGAGCGGGGCATCGGTATCGGTCACCCCGCCATCATGACACCCGGGTTGCCAATCCCTGCCGTGGAGGAACCGCGTGGAGGGAACCGTTCGCCGCCGCCGGCTGAACCGCCCCGGCGTCCTGTGCCGGGCTCACCGGGGGGGCACCGGGGCGGGGCGCCGAAGTCCTCGGCGACCAGCCGGTCGACCCAGTGCCGGAGGGCCGGGGCGAGGGGCGGGTGGACCAGGCCGGCGGCGGTGGCGAGGTGGTCGGCGGAGGTGGTGTCGTAGCGGTCCTCGGAGAGGAAGCCGAGGGTCTCCGGGTCGGCGCCGGTGAGGGCGCGGGGGAGGCGGCGGACGATGGCGACGGGCGCCAGGCCGCGGGGCGGGCGGACGCCGAGGTGGGCGGCGAGCAGGGCGATCAGGTCCGGGAGGACGGGGGTGGCGGGGTCGAGGACGGTGTGGGCCACCACGGCGGAGCCGTCGGGGGTGGGAGTGGCGTCGGGGGTGGCGGAGCCGTCGGGCGTGGGGGTGGCGGCGCTGTCGTGGGCGGGGACGGCGGCGAGGAAGCGGGCCAGGTGGTCGACGGTGACCACGGGCAGGAAGGTGCGGCGGGTGCCGGGCAGCAGCGGCAGGCGGCTGCGGTGGAGCTGACGGACGAGCTGGGCCAGGCCCAGGTACTGGCCGGCCTCGCCGGTCCGCGAGTGGCCGATGACGCTGCTGGGGTTGACGGTGGTGAGCGGGACGCCGAGTCGGGGCGCGGTGACCCGGACGGCGGCGTCGCCGAGCAGCTTGGAGGCCTCGTACGCGCCGAGGCGTGTGTAGGCGGCGGTGGTGGCGCGGGGGCTGGGCGGGTACTGCGGCTGCGGGTCGCGGCCGACGCGGTAGCCGGAGAGGTGGACCAGGCGGCGCAGCCGGGGCCGGGTGGCGGACCAGTGGAGGGCGTGCAGGGCGCCGTGGACGTTGGCGGGTTCGGCCTGGGCGCGGGTGAGGCCGAACTGGTAGCGGGCGGCGAGGTTGTGGACGTCGCGGACCTCGGTGAGCCGGGCGTCGTCCTCGGGGGAGAGGCCGAGGCCGGGGCGGGTGAGGTCGGCGGCGACGGTGGTCAGCGCGGTGTCGTCGGCGCCGTGGGTGCGCAGCCAGTGGCGCAGCTCGGTGTCACGGCCGGCGCCGCGCACGGCGGCGGCCACGGGCTCGCCGCGGGTGAGGAGTTCGAGGACGAGCCAGCGGCCGAGGAAGCCGGTGGCGCCGAGGACGAGGGTGCGGGGCGGTGGCGGGAGGGGCGGCATGTGGCAACTCCTGGAGCTGGAATCTGTAGACCGGTCTGCATATTTTTCGGACACGAGAAAACCCGGACACGAGAAAACTCGGGCACAGGAGAATTCGGGCACAAGGAATCGGAAGGAGGGGCGGAGCCGCGCACCGGTCGGCGGCGGCTCCGCTTCCGCGAAGCCCTACGGGGTGCGGGCGGCCGGCTTGGCGCCGAGCAGGTGGCGGACGGCGTGCAGCGCGTGGTCCAGCGGCTCGCGGCTGCGCCGGACCGACGCCAGCAGGACCGCGCCCTCCATCAGCGCGAGTGCCTGCCCGGCCGCCGTCGCGGCCTCGGCCGGCTGGAAGCCCTCGGCCTCCAGCCGGCCGGCCAGCACGCGCTGCCAGCTCTCGTACACCTCCGCGCAGACGGCGCGCAGCGGCTCGTTGGTGCCGGCGACCTCCAGGGCGACGATCGCGATCGGGCAGCCCTTGGTGTAGTCGGAGCGTGCCAGTCGCTCGGCGAAGACCTCGGTGAGCCGCTCGGTGAGCGCTCCGCTGTCGGCGCCCTCGGCGGCCAGCGCGGCGAGCAGGTCCTCGACCTCCTGCCCGGCCTGGGCGAGGGAGGCGGCGACCAGTTGGTCCTTGCCCTCGGGGAAGTGGAAGTAGAGCGAGCCGCGCGGTGCGCCCGTCGCGGCCACGATCTGGTTGAGGCCGGTCCCGAAGTAGCCCTGTGCCTCGATCAGCGTCCGGGTACCGGCGATCAGCCGGGCCCGGGTCTCCTCACCTTTGACTCCCATGCGGAAAACAATAGACCGGTCTGCATATTCCTGTCGACGGGCCTCAGCGCTGGGCCGCGGGCGGGAAGCAGGTCGTTGTGGAGCAGCGCTCCGGGACTCCCTCGTTCGTGTCGGCGTGCGTGCTCTCGTGCTCGCCGGTGATCCTGAGCTCGTCCCGGAGCGGTGCCGTCGCGGCCCTGCCCGGTTCCGGGTCAGCCCGTGTGCGCCTCCTGAAGCAGCGCCAACTCTTCCGGGGAGAGGCGCAGGGCCCCGGCGGCGATGTTGTCCTCCAGGTGCGCCAGGTCGCCGGTGCCGGGGATGGCCAGGACGTGCGGGCCCTGGTGGAGCGTCCAGGCGAGGCGGACCTGGGCCGGGCCGACCCCGCGCGCCTGCGCCACCGCCCGGACCTGGGCCGGTTCGGCGCCGCCCGTGCCGGACTCCCGCCCGGCTCCGGCGATCGCGTAGAACGGGACGAAGGCGATGCCCTGCTCGCCGCAGAGCCGCAGCACGGCGTCCTGTTCGGGCGAGGCGCCGATGCCGTACGGGTTCTGCACGCACACGACGGGCGCGACGGCCTGCGCCTCGGCGAGCTGGTGCGGGTGGATGTTGGAGAGGCCGAGGTGGCGGATCAGCCCGGCCTGGCGCAACTCGGCGAGGGCGCCGAAGCGTTCGGCGATCGAGTCGGTGCCGACGATCCGCAGGTTCACCAGGTCGAGGTGGTCGCGGCCGAGTTGGCGCAGGTTCTGCTCGACCTGGCCGCGCAGCCGCTCCGGGGTGCGGGCGTGCTCCACCCACTCGCCGTCGAGTCCGCGGCCCGGGCCGACCTTGGTGGCGATCACCAGGTCGTCGGCGTACGGCGCGAGCGCCCGGTTGATCAGCTCGTTGGCGGAGCGCAGCGGGGAGAAGTAGAAGGCGGCGGTGTCGAGGTGGTTGACGCCCAGTTCGACGGCGCGCCGCAGCACCCGGACGGCCTGCTCGCGGTCGCGCGGTACGGCGTCGGGGACGAGCGCCCGGCCGGTCTGCGGCAGGCGCATGGTGCCGAAGCCGATCCGGTGGACGGTGCGGTCGCCGAGCGTCCAACTGCCGGAGGCGGCGGCGGCGGCGGTGACGGCGGCGGGGGCGGGGGTGGTGCCAGAAGTCATGCCGTCATGATCGCCACTGCCCTGCCCTGACCGCCAGCGATTCGGGAATGTACGAATCCCCGCGGAATCCACGGGGGCGTAGGTGACGGCGGGCTGCTGTCCACGGGGGAGGGCGCCGTGACGGCGGACCTGTCGGGACTGTGACAACCGTCATGCCGTTTCCATGATCACCCGCCCTGGTCCGGGGCCCCGCCCGGCCGGGATGATGGGGCTCGTCGACGGGCGGGAGCGCCGGGGGTCGGGTGAACGGGGGGTCGGCGATGTCGCCGCACGAGATCGGGTTGTACGCGAGCGCTGCCGTGGTGGTCAGCGTGGGACTTCAGGCGCTGGCGCTGGCCGGCTCCGCCGCCGGCCCGGGAGCCGGCGCTCCGGCGGGCGCTCCGGCGGGCGCCGGGCCGGGCGAGGTGCTCGCCGTGGTCCGGGCCGCCCTGGCGCGGCGGCCCCGGGTCACCCTCACACTGTTCGCGCTGATGGCGGTGATGGCCGTGCTCCAGTACGCCGTGCCCACCCTGGTCGACGATCTGATGCGGCAGCCGGGTGCGTTGTCCGACGGGCAGTGGTGGCGGGCCGGGACGGCCCTGCTGGTGCAGTCCTCCGGGATCGCGCAGATCGCGATGAACCTGCCGGCCCTGCTCGTGGTCGGCGCCGTCGCCGAGTCGGTCCTCGGATGGTGGCGGACCCTGGCCGTCTTCCTCGCCAGCGGCGTCCTCGCCCACGTGGTGAGCCTGGCCGGCTGGTCGCCGCGCGGCGGCGGCGACTCCGTGGCCGTCTGCGGCCTGCTCGGCGCCCTGGCCGTCACCTGCCTGCTGCGCGGGAGCGCCCTGGGCCTCACGTTCAAGGGCACCTGGTACCTGCTGCTCATCCCCGCGGCCGGCCTGTTCCTGTGCGCGCTGCGGAACAACCACGGCGCCGGCCTGGTGGCGGGCTGCCTGCTCGGTCTGGTGCTCGCCACCGGGACGAGGACCAGGCCGACCGGGCAGCCCGCCGCGGCGTGACCGGGGGCCGGTCCACCCCCGGGGGCCGATCCCGCAGACCCGCAGACCCGCAGACCCGCAGCTCGGACCGGGGCCTGGCACGCCGGGCGCCGACCGGCGTCTGGGAGAGTGCGGGCATGACACTTCGGACCCTTCGCTGCGCCGTCCTCGACGACTTCCAAGGCGTCGCCACCAGCATCGTCGACTGGTCCCCGGTCTCCGACCGGGTGGCGGTGACCGCCTTCTCCGAGCACTTCGGATCGGAGGACGAACTCGCCGCCGCCCTGGCCGACTTCGACTTCGTCGTGACCCTGCGCGAGCGGGTGCCGTTCCCGGCCTCGCTGTTCGCCCGGCTGCCGAGGCTCAGGCTGCTGGTCGCCTCGGGCATGCGGAACTCGGTGATCGACTACGCGGCCGCCGAGGCGCACGGCGTGACGGTCTGCGGGACGGCCAGCTCCTCCACCCCGCCGGTCGAGCTGACCTGGGCGCTGCTGCTCGGCCTGGCCCGCGGCATCGTGCCGGAGAGCACGGCGCTGCGCGAGGGCGGTCCCTGGCAGAGTACCGTCGGCGCCGACCTGCACGGGCGGGTGCTCGGGCTGCTGGGCCTGGGGAAGATCGGCGGCCTGGTCGCCCGGGTCGGACTGGCCTTCGGCATGGACGTGCTGGCCTGGAGCCAGAACCTCACGGACGAGCGGGCCGCCGAGGTCGGCGTGCGCAGGGCCGCCGGCAAGGAGGAGCTGTTGAGCGGCGCCGACTTCGTCTCGATCCACCTCGCCCTGGGCGAGCGCACCCGGGGACTGCTGGGCGAGGCCGAACTCGCCCTGATGAAGCCCGAGGCGTACCTGGTGAACACCTCCCGGGCGGCGATCGTCGACCAGGACGCGCTGCTGGCCGCGCTCACCGGGGGCCGGATCGCGGGCGCCGCCGTGGACGTCTTCGACGTCGAGCCGCTGCCCGCCGACCACCCGCTGCGCACCGCGCCCCGGCTGCTGGCAACCCCGCACCTGGGGTACGTGTCGCGCGACAACTACCGCCGCTACTACGGCGAGGCGGTCGAGGACATCGCGGCCTACCTGGCCGGCGAGCCGATCCGCCGCCTGGGCTGACCCATGGGCCGGGCCCGGGCCGGCCCTCGTGGCGGCGTCCGCCCGCCGGGCGCCGCCCGGCCGCATACTGGCCGCGTGACGAGCGGAGACGGTGCCCGGGGTGCGGGCCGGCGCGGTGTGCTGAGGGCGGGTGCGGCGGCGCTGCTGCTGGGCGCGGCGGGGTGCGGGAGCGGGGCCGGGCGGCCCGCGGTGACGACGGGTCCGGCCGGTACGCCGACGGAGACGTCGACGTGGACGGTGGCCCCGACGCCGACGGGGACACCGACGGTCTCCGCCCTGCCGAACCCCGCGCTCTGGCAGCCCGGCCCGTCCGAGGTGCAGCCCGACGTCAAGCGCCGCGCCGTCGAGCTGGTCGCCGCGCTCGGCGCCTGGCCGCCGGGCGGGCAGGGCGTGGAGGCGGCCCGGGCCCGGGTGGCGGCGCTCGGCCTGCCGCCCGAACTGGCGGACCGGGCCGGGCCGCTGGCCCCGGCGGCCGCCGAGGCGAGCCTGGAGGTGGTCGACGCCCAGTACGGCGGGCTCCTCGCGGACTCGGCGAGCGTGCTGGTGGTCTGCCGGCAGTGGACCCGCCGGGCCGACGGCTCGGTCGCCGAGGGCGGCACCACGGTGGACGTCCGGCTGAGCCGGGCCGCGCCGCGCTGGACCGTCACCGGCCTGAACCCGGGGGAGCCGGGCCCGGCCGCCGCCTCGCCCGCCCCGGCGGTGGCGCAGGTGCTGG
Organism: Kitasatospora sp. NPDC058478; assembly: GCF_042720345.1. Lineage (NCBI taxonomy): Bacteria > Bacillati > Actinomycetota > Actinomycetes > Kitasatosporales > Streptomycetaceae > Kitasatospora > Kitasatospora sp. NPDC058478. Next base: position 87,291 of record NZ_JBHXML010000030.1, read on the forward strand.
CCGGGTCGAGGATCGAGCTGCCGCCCGAGGCGGCCGCCGACCTGCGCAGCGGCACCGTGCACGACAGCGTGCTGGCGGCGATGCTCCGGCTGGCCGGCCCGTACACGCTGTCGGTGAGCGTGGTGCGGACCGGCCACCCGTTGGACGTCTTCGGTACGACCCGGCCCAGCGACCATCCGCTGGGCCGGGCCTTCGACGTCTGGCGGATCGACGGTCAGGCGGTGGTGGACCCGTCGACGCCCCGGCAGCTGATCGAGTCCTTCATGCGGGACGCGGCCGCCGCCGGCTCGTACAACGTGGGCGGTCCGGTGGCGATCCCGGGCGTGGGCAACCAGTTCTTCACCGACGACACCCACCACGACCACGTCCACGTGGGGTTCTCCGCCTGACCGCCTGACCGCCTGACCGCCTGACGGCCTGACCGCCTGACCGCCTGACCGTCTGACCGTCTGACCGCCTGACCGTCTGACGGCCTGACCTCCACCGCCCGGGGACGGTTACGTCAGTTGACGTTGACGCCGCTCCAGGCCGCCGCGACGGCCTTGTACTCGGTGCTGTTGAGGCCGTACAGGTCCTTGGCCGCGCTCAGGGAGGCGGTGCGGGCACCCTTGTAGGTGGTGGTGGAGGTCATGTAGACGGTCAGCGCGCGGTACCAGATCTTGGCGATCTTCTGGTTGCCGATGCCGGCCACCGTGGAGTTGTTGCAGGTGGGGCTGTTGTAGGTGTAGCCGTTGATGGTCTTGCTGCCGCTGCCCTCGCTGGCCAGGTAGAACCAGTGGTTGCCGACGCCCGAGGAGTTGTGCACGTCGAGCTTGCCGACCGAGCTGCTCCAGCAGTCCGCCGAGCGGCCGTCGAGCGAGGGCTTGTCGAAGCGGCGCAGCCACGGCGGGGTGGACTGGTCGCTGAACAGGTAGTCGGGGGTGTCGACCTTGTTGTTGGCGTACCACTCCACCATGGTGCCGAAGATGTCGCTGGTGGACTCGTTGAGGCCGCCGGACTCGCCGCTGTAGCGCAGGTTGGCGGTGGCGCTGGTGACGCCGTGGGTCATCTCGTGGCCCATGGTGTCGAGGTCGACCTGCTCGGGGTCGGTGCTGCCGTCGCCGTCGCCGGTCATCATGCAGAAGCAGCTGTCGGACCACTGGGCGTTGTCCCAGTTGGTGCCGACGTGGACGAAGACGGTGGCGCCCTTGCCGTCGTTCTTGATGCCGTTCCGGCCGAAGGTGTTCTTGTAGTAGTCGTACGTCCAGGCGGTGTTGGCGTGGGCGTCGACGGCGGCGGTGGAGCGGTCGGTGGAGAACTTCTTCCCGTCGCCCCAGACGTTGGTGGTGCTGGTGAACGCGGTGCCGGAGCCGGCCTTGAGCGCGCTCGCCGCGACGTTGTTGGCGTCCTTGGTGACGTGGCCGCGGACCGCGTCCTTGAGGGTGTAGCCGCCGCCGCTCTGGGCGGTGGTGTCGATCGTGATGTCGCCGGTGTACTCGGAGTGGCCGGTGCCGGAGGCCTGGTGCTCGGCGTCGTAGGTCTCGATCTGCTCGCCGGTGGTGGCGTCGGTGACGACCACCTTGCCGGCCGGCTGGCCGTGCTCGCCGGTGCCCTCGACGGTGGTGCGCCAGGCGAGCCGGGGCGTGCCGTCGGCGGCCCAGACGACCAGTTCGGGCGTGCTGGTGGCGTCCTGGACGCCGGGTGCGGCCGCGAGCGCGTTGGCGGCGCCGGCCTGCGCGGGCACCTTCGGGACAGTGGACCTGACGGCGGCGTCGTGGGCGGCCGCGCGGGAGGAGTCCTTGAGCCGGCCGCGGGCGTCCTGGTGGACGACCAGGTCACCGCCGACCACCGGCAGGCCCTGGTAGGTGCGGTCGAAGCGGACGTGCTGGGTGCCGTCGGCGTCGAGGACGACGTCCTTGACGACGAGGTCCTGGCCGGCGCCGAAGCCGAACACCCCCGCGTTGTGGGTGACGTTGGCGCGGGCCTGGGATATCGCGGCGTCCCTCGTGCCGGTGGCGGCGGAGGCCGTGCCGGTGGGGACGGCGACGGCGACGAGGGCGGCGACGACCGCGATGGCTCCGGCCGCGAGGGGGCGGCGGCGGGAGGAGGAGGTGGGGCTCACTCTGACTCCAGTCGGGGTAGCTGCAGGGAAAAGAGCTGCGACCGACATTGACGGCGATCAGTCAGGTAGAGCTAGAGGAATGGTCATATCTTTGCCAAGTTGTGTCCTGTTCAAATCAAAAGTGAGCAGAAATCAACACCCGTGCCGCATATGGCCGATCGTGTTCCGACGCATGACGCATGACCTGACGAGGCCCTAGGCTCGCCCCATGGACGGATGGGTGGGGGCCTGGACCGGCGGGCGGGCGGCGGTCCACGTGGGCAACGTCGCGGACTTCAACGAGCAGTTCTTCGCCCCGGACATGGACGCCGCCCAGCGCGCCCGACGGCTGCGGCAGGCGCACCACTACGCCTGCCTGGCCACCTGCTACAGCCCCGAACCCGCGCTGCTGGTACTGCCCGCCGAGGTCGGCCCGGAGTGGACCGACTGGCTGGCCCGGGAGCTGGAGTGGGGCCCGGTCGAGGTGCACGGCGGCGTCGCGCCCGGGCGGACGGTCGCCCGGGCGCTCGCCGAACGGCCGGCCCTGGCCGCGCGGATCGCCGCCCTCGGCCGGCCGGTGGTCGCCTGGGGCCGCACCGCCGCCCAAGGCGAGGGCCCCGAACTGGCCGCGGTGCACCGCTACGAGTCCAAGGCGGCGGCCCACGACCTGTTCGCCGAACTCGCCCCCGACCACCCGGGCATCGTCGTCCCCCGGCAGGAACGCCCGGCCGGCCGGGGCCGCGCGGCCCGCCGGCTGACCGCCCGCGCCGCCCGGGGGCTGACCACCGTGCTGAAGAGCCCGCACGGCGTCGGCGGCTACGGCACCGTCGTGGTGGATCCGGCCGACCTCTTCGCCGCCGGCGGCGGCCGGGCCCTGCTGCGGCGCCTGGTCCGCTCCGAACTCCTGCCCGCCCAGGGCGGCTTGCTGCTGGAGGAGCACGTCGACCCGGGCCCGGCCGCCCGGCTGCGCGACCTCACCTACGACGCGCTGGTCGGCCCCGACGGAGCCGTCCACCCGGTGGGCGCCGGTGACATGCACGTCGCCGGCACCCGCTACCAGGGCGTCACCGTCGGCCCCGACGCGGTGCCCCGGGGCGCCGCCGGGACGGCCCGCCGGTTCGCCCTCGCGGTGGGGGAGCGGCTGGCCGCCGAGGGCTACCGCGGCTGGTACGACGTGGACTTCGTCACCGACCGGCAGCGCCGGCTCGCCCCCACCGAGATCAACCTGCGGCTCACCGGCCCGGCCGTGGCCTTCATGCTGCGGGCCCGCCTCGACCAGGTGCGGGGCCCGGGCCACCTCGTCCGCACCCTGGACGCGATGCCGCTCGGCGCCCGGCTCGCCCCGGGCGCGCTGTACGACCACCTCGACCGGCTGCGGCCGCGCTGCGCCCGGCTCGACGTCACCCTCCTGCCGTTGATCCCGACGGCGGGCCACGACCCGGAGCCCGCCGTCGGCCTCGCCCTCGCCGGGCCGAGCGCCGAGGCGCTGGACGCCGCGCAGGCGCTGCTCGCGGCCGCGCACCACGGGCTGGCCGGGATGTTCGAGGCGCTGCGCTGACCGATCATCAGCGCAGGCCGTCAGCGCAGGCCGTCATGACCGGGCAGCCGTCACCGCCGGGCGGCCGGCCGCCGGATCAGGAAGATCAGCACCACCAGCGCGGCCGCCATCAGCGGCACGTTGAAGGTGAACACCATCGCCGTCTCGCGCGGCCAGTCGGTGGCGTCGGTGAGCCGGTACAGGTTGTCCTGTGGCCACCAGGAGGCCAGCAGCCACACCACCGACAGGTAGGTGAGCAGGGACAGCCTGTACGACCGCCCCTGCCGCAGCACCGCCGGGAAGCCGAAGAAGAGGAAGGCCACCCCGGCGCCGAAGGCGAGGTTCTCGCACAGGTAGAGCAGCTCGAACCAGAAGTGGTACGCGTCGGGCACCGCCCCGAGCTGCGTCGCGCCGGGGAAGAAGACGTTGGTGCTGACCCAGGCCATGAGCGAGAAGAACACCACGCAGCCGAGCACCAGGCAGCCCGGCAGGTCCGACGTGCCGCTGCGCCCGCCCCCGGCCTTGCCGCCGCCGCCCTTCCCCGCGCGCGACCCCGCCTTCGCCGATCCGGCGGCGGCGTGCTTCGGCGGGGCCGGCAGCGGCAGTGCGGCGCGGTCCAGCTTGCCGGCCCGGGTGCGCGGCAGCTCCGGCACCGGGACGACGGCCTCGGGCGCGTCGCCGACGGGCAGTTGGGCCGCCAGGTACTGGGAGAGCGACCAGCCGTCCGCCCCGTCCGCCCCGTCCACGTCCGGCGCGGTCACCGCGTACCCGACCAGGCTGCGCCGGCCCGGCCGCAGCTCCAGCTCCACCACGGCCGCCTCCCGGACCGCCGGGTGGGCGCGCAGCCGGCCCTCGGCCCGGGCCGCCGCCGCGACCCGGGAGACCACCGCGGCCTTGCGGGCGAAGGGGACCGGCCCGACCACGTGCGCGGCCCGGCCGAGGAACTCCAGGACGCCGTCGTCCCGGAGCCGGCCGATGTCCCCGGTCAGCAGTAGCCGGCCGTCCGGGTCGAAGTCCGCCCGGACGAACCGGTGGCGGGTGTCGTCGGCCCGGTTGAGGTAGCCCCGGCCGAGGCCGCCGCCCGCGATCGCGATCTCGCCGGCCTGCCCCGGCGGCACCGGGGTGCCGTCCGGGCCGACCACGTACACCCGGGTTCCGGGGAACGGCCGGCCGATCAGGGAGACCCGCTCGCCATCCTCGGTGGCCGCCGTGCCCTGCGCGTCGAAGTAGGTGCTGTCCACGCCGGCCTCGGCGAGGCCGTACACGTTGAGCACTCTGGTCCCGTCGCCGAGCAGCCGTTGGAGGCCCAACTGCTCGTCCAGGTACCACTTCTCGGCGCCGACGGTGAGCAGCCGCACGCCGGGCAGCGGCGTACCGGTCAGGGGTTCGCCTGTCTGTGACGCGTCGCTCCGGGCGAGGTGGGCGGCCAGTCGGCGCGCGAGGCGGGCGTTCAGCTCCAGGACGGTGATCCCTTCGGCGGCCACCAGGGCGGGCAGGCCGGCGAGGTCGGCGGTGCGGTCCAGGGTGAGGTTGCGCGGGGCGACCACCAGGGTGGCTCCGGTGCCCAGCGCGCGGACCCAGTCGGCGGTGAAGACGTCGAACTCCAGGCTCGACGTCTGCAGGATCCGGTCCGCCGGGGACAGGCCGTACACCTCGCGCCAACCCCGGTACGCGGACAGCAGGTTGCGGTGCTCGACCAGGGCCCCGGTGGGCAGGCCGGTGGAGCCCGAGGTGTAGAGGACGCAGGCGAGGTCCGTCGGGCCGGTGGGCGCCCCCGGTGGGTCGGACGGCTCTTCGGTGAGGTCGGCCGTGTCCAGGCAGACGATCTGCGCCGGGCCCGCGTCGGCGAGCCGCACCCGGTGGCTCTCCTCGGTCACCACCAGGTCCGGGGCGGCGTCGGCCAGGACGTGCCGCAGCAGCGCGTCCGGCGCGCTCGGCTCCAGTGGCACGTACGCGGCGCCCGCCTTCAGCACCGCGAGCAGCGCGACGTACACCTGCGTGCCGCGGCCCAGCGCCACCGCCGCCCGGCCGCCCGGGGCCAGGCCGCGCGCCGCCAGGTGGCGGGCCAGGGCGTCGGCCCGCTCGTCCAGTTCCCCGTACGTCAGCTCGGCATCGCCGCAGCGGACGGCCACCGCCTGCGGTGCCTGCCCGGCCCGCAGTTCGACCAGTCCGTGCAGCGTGTCGGCCGCCCGGTCCTCGGCCGCTTCCCCGTCGGTCGGCATCGGCGCTCCCCTCATCCCCTCCGAATCCCCCGATCATCCTCCCAACTCCCGCTGCGCGACAGGGTTCTGGAGCGTCCACTCCTCGGACGGCCCGGCTCCGCACGCGGCGACGGTTGTACTCTGCACGCAGACGGTCGGCGCCGGCCCGTCCGGTACGGCGCCCCGCCCGCACCCTGTCCGGCGCCGCACCTCGGAGGTCCGCCCCCATGAGCTCGTCCGTCCCGTCCTTCGACGGCCCGCTGCTGCGCACCCAGGACGTGGACGTCGTACGCGACGGCCGCCACCTGCTGCGCGGGATCACCCTCGCCATCGAGCCGGGCGAGCACTGGGCGCTGCTCGGCCCCAACGGCGCCGGGAAGTCGACCCTGCTCGCCCTGCTCGGCGCGGTCTCCCACCCCACCCGGGGCGAGGTGGACGTGCTCGGCCGCCGGCTCGGCCGGGTGGACATCCGCGAGCTGCGCGCCCACCTCGGGCACGTCAACCCCCGGCACCCGCTGCGCTCGCCGCTGAGCGTGCGCGAGGTGGTGCTCACCGGGCACACCAACACCATCGAGCCGGAGTGGCACCGCAAGCCCGGCCCCGAGGTGCTGGAGCGGGCCGAGCAGCTGATCGAGACGCTCGGCATGGGCGCGATCGCCGAGTCGGCGTGGACCACCCTGTCCCAGGGCGAGCGCGGCCGGGCCCTGATCGCCCGCGCGCTGATGCCGAGCCCCCGCCTGCTGCTGCTCGACGAGCCCGCCACCGGGCTGGACCTGACCGCCCGCGAGCTGCTGCTGGACAGCCTGGACCTGCTGCGCCACCAGCACCCGGAGCTGGCCAGCGTGCTGGTCACCCACCACCTGGAGGAGCTGCCGGAGAGCACCACCCACGCCCTGCTGCTGCGGGACGGGGAGTGCGTGGCGGCCGGGCCGGTGGACGAGGTGATGACCACCGAGCTGATCAGCGTGACCTTCGGCCACCCGATCCGGATCAGCCGGCACGAGGGCCGGTGGACGGCCCGGGCGGCCGCGCGCCGTACGCCGGGGCGCTGACGGGTCCGGGGCGGGGCGGGCCCGGTCGGGGCGGGGGCGGTCGGCCCGCTTCCGACGGGGGCGGGTGTAGACGTAAAAAAGTTTTTACGTAAGGTATGCCTTAGCTAAGGCGGGGTTGTCGCTGGTCCGGCGCCCCACCGGTGCTCAACCCTGCCCCGCCCTGGCACACCCATGCCCTTTTCCGTTGGAGCCCGCATGTCCGCCCGTCGCCGTTCCACCGCAGCCGCGCTGCTCACCCTCGCCGTGGCGACCGCCACCCTGGCGGGCTGTGCGACGAAGAAGGACGACAAGGCGGGCGGCGCGGACGCGGTCAAGATCAACGCGACCGACACCGCCTGCGAGGTCTCCAAGACCAGCTTCCCGGCCGGCCACGTCGTCCTGGACATCAGCAACAAGGGCGCCAAGACCACCGAGGTCTACGTCTACGGCGCCGGCGACAAGATCATCACCGAGCGCGAGAACATCGGCCCCGGCACCAAGGCCACCATCAACGCCGAGATCAAGGCCGGCTCCTACGAGATCGCCTGCAAGCCCGGCATGGTCGGCGACGGCATCCGCCAGAAGATCACCGTGACCGGCGAGGGCGCCAGCACCGCCGCCGCCGACCCGCGCCTGACCGCCGCCGTCGACGCGTACCGCACGTACGCCCAGCAGCAGGCCGACGCCACGATCCCGGCCGTCGAGGCCTTCGCCGCCGCGATCAAGGCCGGCGACGTGGAGAAGGCCAAGTCGCTGTACGCGCCGTCGCGCACCGGCTGGGAGCGCACCGAGCCGGTCGCCGAGAGCTTCGGCGACGTCGACCCCAAGACCGACACCCGCGAGGACAAGCTGGAGGCCGGCCAGGAGTGGACCGGCTGGCACAAGCTGGAGAAGTCGCTCTGGGCCGACGCCAAGATCGGCGACGACGAGAAGAAGCTCGCCGACCAGCTGGTCAACGACCTCAAGGACTGGCAGAAGAAGATCCCCGAGGCCGAGATCACCGCGACCAGCATGGCCAACGGCGCCAAGGAGCTGCTGGACGAGGTCGCCACCAACAAGATCACCGGCGAGGAGGACCGCTACAGCCACACCGACCTGGCCGACTTCCAGGCCAACGTCGAGGGCGCGCAGAAGGCCTACGAGCTGCTGAAGCCGGTCGCCGCCGAGAAGGACCCGGAGCTGTCCAAGACCCTGGACTCCGAGTTCACCGCGATCCAGGCCCTGCTCGCCAAGTACAAGCAGGCCGACGGCACCTTCACCTCCTACGACAAGGTCACCGAGGCCGAGCGCAAGACCTTCTCCGACGCGGTCAACTCGCTGGGCGAGCCGCTGTCGAAGCTGGCCGCCGCCGTGGTCGTCAAGTAACGACCGCGGTCCCACCCGAGCACCGTCCCCACCCCACCGACGCCGTGGCGGCCCGACGCGGCCGCCACGGCATCGGCGAGTCAGCACAGAGAAGGATCCGCCCGCCGATGGACGCCGAGAACGCCAAGGGCACCAAGAACCCCGAGAACCCCGAGGGCACCGCGAACGCCCCGGCCGCTGCCGCCGGGGGCGCCGTCAGCCGACGGGCCGTGATCGGCTGGGCCGGCGCGGGCGTCGCGCTCGGCGCCGCCGCCGTCGGCTCGGTCGCCGCCGCCACCCGGCAGGACGACCAGGCCCCGGCCCCGGCCGCCCAGACCGGCGCCGAGGTGCCCTTCTACGGCGAGAACCAGTCCGGCATCGCCACCCCGGTCCAGGACCGCCTGCACTTCGCCGCCTTCGACGTCTCCGAGAAGGCGACCCGCGAGTCGCTGGTCAAGATGCTCAAGGAGTGGACCAAGGCCGCCGCCGCGATGACCGGCGGCCGCGAGGTCGGCACCGGCGCCGCCGGCGGCCTGCCCGAGGCACCGCCGGACGACACCGGCGAGGCCCTCGGCCTGCCCGCCTCCCGGCTCACCCTCACCATCGGCTTCGGCCCCACCCTGTTCGACCAGGACGGCGTCGACCGCTTCGGCCTCCGCGCCAAGCGCCCCGAGGCCCTGATCGACCTGCCGAACTTCAAGGGCGACAAGCTCGACCCGCTGCGCAGCGGCGGCGACCTCTGCGTCCAGGCCTGCGCCGACGACCCGCAGGTCGCCGTGCACGCGATCCGCAACCTGGCCCGGATCGGCATGGGCACCGTCAACATCCGCTGGTCCCAGCTCGGCTTCGGCAAGACCTCCTCCACCACCCCGGACGCCCAGACCCCGCGCAACCTGCTCGGCTTCAAGGACGGCACCCACAACATCGCGGGCACCGACGGCGCCGGGCTGGCCGAGCACGTCTGGGCCGCCCCCGGCGACGGCCCCGAGTGGATGACCGGCGGCTCCTACCTGGTCGCCCGGCGGATCCGGATGCACATCGAGACCTGGGACCGCGCCTCGCTCAAGGACCAGGAGGACACCTTCGGCCGCACCAAGGGCGAGGGCGCCCCCTACGGCAAGGTCAAGGAGCACGACGCGCCGGACCTCAAGGCGATGCCCGCCGGCTCGCACGTCGCGCTGGCCCACCCGGACGCCAACAACGGCCTGATGATCCTGCGCCGCGGCTTCTCCTTCACCGACGGCACCGACGGCCTCGGCCGCCTGGACGCCGGCCTGTTCTTCCTCGCCTACCAGCGCGACACCCGCAAGGCCTTCGTGCCGCTCCAGCAGCGGCTCGCGGCCGGCGACAAGCTCAACGAGTACATCCAGCACGTCGGCTCCGCCCACTTCGCCTGCCCGGCGGGCGTCCGCAAGCCCGGGGAGTGGTGGGGCCAAGCGCTCTTCGGCTGATCCCCCGCCCCGTTCAACCCCCCGAGGAGAGTGCCGTGTTCGGCAACTACCTGATCGGCCTGCGCGAAGGCCTCGAAGCCAGCCTGGTCGTCTGCATCCTGATCGCCTACCTGGTCAAGACCGGCCGCAGGGACAAGCTGCCGCCGGTGTGGATCGGCGTCGCCTCCGCCGTGGTGCTCAGCATGGTCTTCGGCGCCGTGCTGCAGTTCGGCTCGTCGCAGCTCACCTTCGAGGCCCAGGAGGCGCTGGGCGGCTCGCTGTCGATCATCTCGGTCGGGCTGGTCACCTGGATGGTGTTCTGGATGCGCCGCACCGCCCGGCACCTGAAGACCGAACTGCACGGCAAGCTGGACGCGGCCATCGCCATGGGCACCACGGCCCTGGTGGTCACCTGCTTCCTGGCGGTCGGCCGCGAGGGCCTGGAGACCGCGCTGTTCATCTGGTCGGCGGTGCAGGCCACCAACGACGGCTACAACCCGCTGATCGGCGCCGCGCTCGGCCTGCTCACCTCGGTGGTGCTCGGCTGGCTGTTCTACCGCGGCGCGCTGAAGATCAACCTGGCCAAGTTCTTCACCTGGACCGGCGCGATGCTGGTGGTCGTCGCGGCCGGCGTGCTCGCCTACGGCGTGCACGACCTCCAGGAGGCCGGCTGGCTGCCCGGCCTGCACAGCGTGGCCTTCGACATCAGCAGCACCATCCCCAAGGACAGCTGGTACGGCACCCTGCTCAAGGGCGTGTTCAACTTCCAGCCGGACCCGACGGTGCTGCAGCTCGTGGTCTGGCTGCTCTACCTGGTGCCGACCCTCGCCGTGTTCTTCGGCCTGTTCAGCGGCAAGGCGAAGCCCGTCGCCGCCAAGCCGGCCGCCTGACCCCTTCGTTCGGCGAACCGCCCCGCCCCGTCCGGCACCCCGCCGGGCGGGGCGGTGTCGTGTGCGGCGCTATATCCCGTACAGGCAGAGGAAGACGATGAGGGCGACCAGCCCGACGGCCGCGGCGATCCACGGGCCCGGCGCGAACTCCTGCCGGACGTACCCGGCGTCGTGCGTCTGCGACAGGTGCTGGGAGGCCTTCGCCTGCGTGCCGAACGTCGCCGACCTGCGGTAGCCGCAGCTCTCGCAGACCACGCGCCGGGTGTTGTTCCGCCCCGAGACGACCTTCACCGCGTGCTGGTGCCCGTGCGGGTCCTCGCCCGTGAACCGGCTGGTCTCCATGCCTTGGCCCCCTTCGCCTCGCCCCTGTGCGCGCGAGCATCCTTGCACGCACCACCGACAGCCGTGCCCCGGTGGGACCGGGATACGCCGGAGCCCCGGACCGGAGAGGTCCGTCCGGGGCTACCGCCCGCATGCACCGGGGCGCCTAAGAGAGCATGATCGCGCCCACGCTGTCCATCCCGGCGGCCC